>JAYVOS010000236.1:0-6398 GCA_043757775.1 Chloracidobacterium sp.
CTCGAGCCTTCCTCAAAGACCTGTTTACATTTGGGGCAATACACTTCCCCGATCATCGTCTCAAATGTCATTTTATGCTATCTACCCCTTGTCATGGTCGCCAATTTTAACAACATTATGCGTAACTTGATATGTTTATCCGTGAGCCTTAGCAAGTTTTAATGCAAGAGACGCGTTTTCCGCGTCGAACGTCAATGCCTGCCGATAAACTCTTTCGGCGTTCCTGCGTTTCCCTGCCTTAGAATATCCATCGCCGACTACTTCGAATTGCTGTGAGAGCCTGCGTTTTTCACTAAGTGGGACAAAACGCATCGCTAATATCAACGAATTCTCAGCTTGCTCGTATTTACCTTGCCGCGAATAAAGATCGCCTAACATGCTATTAGGCAGAAATCCATTTGGACTGACACTCAGACACCGTCTTAACATGATCTCGGCATCAGCATAATTTCCCAGCGTGATCAACGTACGGCCGATCAGCAACAAAGCCGAAGGGTTTCTAGGGTCGGCATCGATCGCGGATCGCAAAAGTTTTTCAGATTCGCCATAACGCTGTTCGGACTGCATCACCTCTGCGACGAGTATCATAGTCGCGACATCGTTCGAGCGGTCTATCGCGTTTTGATATGCAGCCGCCGATTCTTTTGTAAACCCGCGACGCCTCAATAATCTACCGAGATGGGCATAAGCCGGTGCGAACGATGGATCAAGCTGTATAGCACGGCGATAAGCATTTTCAGTCTCGTCTCCGATCAACCCGCGAAGTTCTAGCGCGACACCAAGCTGATCGAACGCCAGCGGATTTGAGGGTGCAAGCTGGATGGCCAGGCGAGCAAGTGTCTCGCCCTCCTCATATCTGTCGGACAGATTTGGCTCCGAAAGCGGCTGCGTCAGTACGTAACTCAATGCAACATGAGCGATCGCATCTTTAGGATCAAGCTCGAGGGCTGTACGATAAGCCGTCTCTGCTTCTTCCCAACGCTGCTGATCACTATAAAGATTTCCGAGACCGTAAACGGCGCGAGCGTCCTTCGAATTGATCGCTCTCGCTCGCTGATACGCAGTTTCAGCGTCTAAATAATTTCTGTCGTCGCGGGCAACATTACCATCGTCTATCAGCTTTTCGAAAAGCTTTCTGTTTGCAGCGCTTATAGGAACGTCCTTTTCTTTGGCCTTTGTAGTTTCCCTTGGCTTTGTAGGCGTGATTTCGACCTTTTTGGCGGTGGTTTTGCCGTTGCTTGTAGTTTTGGGTTTTGCTGCCGCAGTATTGTGGCTCTGCGGACGAACTGGTTTACTATTTTTTGCAGCGACTGTCGGCTTTTTTGTAGTCGTTACCTTAGGCTTTGGAGCTGGTTTATTTGCAGTTTTAACGGTAGATTTTTTTTTCGCTCCGCCAAACAATTTATTACTGCTTCCGAGATCTTGCCCCGACACGCAAACCGCCGCAATGCTAAGCATAGCGGCGAGTAAAAAGAGCCTGAAAATACTGCTCATAAAAACATTTACCGACTAATTCTGCGTGACGAGCCTGAAACCCAGCTCTTTGTCTCGCTTTGTAGCATCCACATCGGCACGAAACATAGCATTAATGCCAAATTCGCCTGCCGATTTATTAAGAGCCGCTCCGCCGCGGATCATAAAATGCGGATCTTTTGTTTCTTTCACGGTTCCTTTGCTGCCCGGGTAGAGACTTGCTTTCGTACCCGTCCATTCATAAACATTTCCGATCAGATCAACCACTCCCCAGTCGTCAGGGCACGAGGCGGAACCTACAGGCTCAGGCTCAGTATTTTCTTTGTCAACCACGGCGCATTTTGACTGGAAAGTGTCACCCCAAGGGTAACGATTGGCCTTAGCTCCATTACGTGCGGCGTATTCCCACTCTTCCTCGGTCGGCAACCGATATGTTACGTTGTCACGTTTATTTCGCCAATCGATAAATGCCTTAATGTCGTCAATATTTACAAATCTAACAGGCATCATCTCCTGCCCCGCGATCGGCTTATCATTTACCCAGTGAGCCGGAACCGGTCTGTAACTGGTCGCCGTAATAAATGCTAAATACTCGGCATTAGTTATCTCGGTCTTGTCTATCTTAAAGGCCTTGACCTCGACGCTGTGCTTAGGACGTTCATTTTCACGGCCATCGTCATTGCCCATGTCAAATAAACCGCCGGGAATTGGCCTCAACTCGGCTTTGAGCTGAGCGACCGGAGAGGCCACCGGACTTGGAGTTGGCGTCACATTATTGCCCGTCGTAACTCCCTTGCCGAAAAAGCCCATAAAGTAAGCTCCACCGACACCCGCCGCTCCGATGAGAAAAAGAGCCAATAAACCAACGATTCCGAAAACAAGCGGTTTCCGTGACTTTCGAGGCGGTAGCGAGTGTGATGTAGCACTCACATTACCCGTAGCCCAATTTTGGGCCACAGTCTGGTCCATTTGGTTGGAGATCTGTCCCGTGGGCTGTGCGCCTGGAAACTGTGTTCTAACGGTTCCGGTCACCGACATATCCGCCGGGATCGGGATAGACGTCCGGGAAGCGGATCCGGGGGCGAGCTCTGCGACGATCTCCTGCGGCTTACCGTCGCAGACGACATCGCCGAGCCAGTCTTGAAAACCGTCATGGCTTATACGCAGATGATGATTGCCGCTCTGCACACCTTCGAGCAGCAGCAGACCGTTATCGAGCGTTTCTCCGACAGCGACATTATCAACAAAAACCTTAGATTGAGGCGGTCGTGAGACGACCTTTAGCGATGACACGGGCAGCGAGGGTATCGTCGCGGTGTGCAGGGTCGCGACTCCCGGCAATATAGCAGCGGTCAGTTCCTGAACAAATATCTCGACCGACGCGGTACGTTTATTCTTATCTTTTTGCAGCGTATGGAGAACGGCTTGCTCCAGTTCAGGCGAAACCTTTACCCCCACATCGGCAAATGTCGGTGCCGGATCGGAGATGTGCTTTTTCATGATCGCGGGTATCGATGATCCCTTGAAAGGCACATCGCCGGCAACCATCTGGAAAAACATCACGCCCAGCGAATAAATGTCCGAACGCGAATCAGGCTCTTCGTCAGCCCACTGCTCGGGCGCCATGTAATACGGCGACCCCATCAGTCCAGTTGTTTGAGCCTGGATGAACGAGCCTAAAAGCTCGCCCGATTTGATCTTTGCAAGGCCGAAATCAAGGATCTTGACTGACTGCGAAAGTGTCGGTTTGTCACTGCAGATCATGACGTTCAAAGGCTTGAGATCGCGGTGAACGATGCCCTGATGATGGGCCGCCCCAACGCCTGCACAAACGGCGGTAATTAATTCGAGAGCTTTTTCAGGCGACAGAGATTTTTCGCGTGCCAGTAGATCATGTAGAGCCTCGCCCTCGACATATTCCATTACGAGAAACGGCAGCGAGCCGTCGATCACACCGTAATCGGTCACACCGACCACGTTTTGATGACGTATAGCTGCGGCAGCAAGAGCCTCTTGTCTAAATCGCGTTACGAGCTGCGGATCATTGCCGACGAGATCGGGCAGGATGACTTTGATAGCAAGCTGCGTTTTCAAAAATGCGTGCCGCGCCTTGTAAACGACACCCATTCCGCCTTGTCCGATGCGGCATTCGAGATGGTATTTCCCCTCTAAAACCGGTGCTCCCGCGATCGTATGCACGGTCGGCATCCCGTCATTAGGACAGGTTCCGACATCATCACTGAAACAGTTTTTACAGAGCTGGCATTCCTTCATTTTGCTTACTGGCCTCGTCCGAGGCAACTGCTATTTACGATGCAGGAAAATTAGATGTTCCAAACAGCGCAAAAGTATTCATAAAATCCCTTTTGATTTTAGTTTTTTTATATATTGCAAGCAAGGATGAATTCACCCTCAGCCTTTTATCACAATATTTACGAGCCGTTTCGGCACGACGATGACCTTTACGACCTCTTTGCCGTCGGTATATTCGCGAACCTTGTCGTCCGCAAACGCCATTGTTTCAAGCTCTTCATTAGTAGTTTCCGGTGCCGCAAGTATTCGCGACCGCAGTTTGCCATTGATCTGCACCGGTATCTCGATCTCGTCGGCCTTTGCCATTTCCTCATCGTATTCAGGAAAACGGGCACCGTTCGCTAAAATGCCGTCCTCATTGCCTATCAATACCGAGAAAAGCTCTTCCGAAGTATGTGGGACAAACGGCGTGAGCATCAATATCAAGCTCGTCAACGCCTCGCGAACGGCAAAAATATCGCTCTCCGTCGCCTGTTCAGGCTCGACACCGATATCGGCGATGGCGTTCGAAAGCTCCATCAACGCCGCGACCGGAGTGTTAAATTGCAGGCTTTCAAGGCTGTCCGACACACGCTTGATGGTCTGATGCGTCTTTTGCCGCAGCTTTCTGGCGTTAGTCGTCAGGCCTTCGGGCTGTGTACCTTCGAGCAGCGACCAATTAGAAGCTTGCTCTTTTAACTTCGGCTCCCACTTAAAGACAAGCCGCCAAACACGTTGCAAAAACCGCACCCCGCCTTCGATACCCGTCTCGTTCCACACAAGCTCGTGCTCGATCGGCGCGGCAAACATAATAAACAATCTCGCCGCATCCGCTCCGTAGATCTCGACCATTTCGTCAGGATCGACGCCGTTGCCTTTCGATTTTGACATCCGCTCGATGGCATATTTTAGAGCCTTTCCATCTGCTGCGACTGCGCCAGTCATCTTGCCTTTTGCGTCGCGTGTGACCGTGACTTCGCCGGGCATGTGATAGACCTTTTTTCCACTTTCGTCAGCAAAAAATGTCTCACCGACGACCATTCCCTGCGTCAGCAGCCGCTTAAAAGGCTCGTCAAATGTGACCAACCCAAGATCACGCATTACCTTCGTCCAAAACCGCGCGTAGATCAGATGCATCACCGCGTGATCGTCGCCGCCGATGTACTGATCGACAGGCGACCAATAGTTTGCGATCTCAGATTCGAACGGCAAAACTTCGTTTGTCGGATCGGTGTAGCGGAAAAAATACCACGACGAATCGACGAACGTATCCATCGTGTCAGTCTCGCGTTTTGCCGCCTCGCCGCACTGCGGACAAGCCGTATTTACAAACTCCGGCACCTTTGCGAGCGGCGATTCGCCCGTCCCTGAAAACGGAGCAGTTTCCGGCAAACGCACCGGCAGATTTTCGTAGCTTTCCGGCACGACCCCGCAAGTTTCGCAATAAACGATCGGTATCGGCGAACCCCAAAAACGCTGTCGTGAAATACCCCAGTCACGTAGCCGATACGTCGTGGCTCCCAAACCAAAACCATGGCTTTCAGCAAACTCCGTCATCTCTTTTTTTGCCTCGGCTGAAGTTTTATCCGACCACACCGCCGAGTTGACTACAATACCGTATTCCGAAAACGCCGCTTCGATCGCAGCACCGTTTTCTAATCCGTTTTCATCCGAGCTTTCCTCTGCATCTCTGCCTGTCTGCGGTAAAACCACTTGTCGGATTGGCAGACCAAATTTCTTTGCAAATTCAAAATCCCGCTCATCGTGCGCCGGCACGCTCATAACGGCTCCCGTGCCGTATTCCATCATCACGTAGTTACCGACCCAAACCGGCAACTCCTCTCCGCTGAATGGGTTAACAGCGGTCAAGCCCGTATCAATGCCGTCTTTTTCGATCTCGATCTCGTGGTCGGTCGGCTTGGCATTTTCGGCACGAATAAACGCGATCTTTTTCGCCACATCTTCCGAAAACAGTTTCAGATCCGCTTGGATTACAGGATGCTCGGCAGCAACGACCACGGCATTCGCACCATATATGGTGTCTATCCGCGTCGTGAAAACCCTTATGGAATCTGCATCTTTCGGCCCACCATCATTTGTCTCGCAGAAAAAGAGGCTCTCGCCTGACGCCTTAACCTTGAAATCGACAAAAGCTCCCTCCGAACGCCCGATCCAGTCACTTTGGCGTTTCAACACATTCTGCGGCCAACCGCTCTCGATCTCGGCCATGTCGTCAAGCAACTGGTCGGTGTAAGCAGTTGTCTTAAAGAACCACTGCTCAAGGTCTTTTTTAGTCACAGGGTTGCCGCAACGCCAGCAAATACCGCCACTCGCCTGCTCGTTCGAAAGTGTCGCCTGATCGGTCGAGCACCAGTTGACCTGCGTCATACGCTTGTACGCAAGGCCTTTTTCAAACATCTTCAAGAAAAACCACTGGTCAAATTTGTAATATTCCGGCCTGTGGGCATACATCTGCCGCCGCCAGTCATAACTCAATCCCAAACGCTGCAACTGCCCGCGCATGGTGTCGATATTCGCTTCGGTCCACTCCCGAGGATTTACGCCGCGTTTGACTGCCGCATCCTCAGCCGGCTGGCCAAATGAGTCCCAGCCGATCGGATGCAGCACGTTAA
>JAYVOS010000237.1:0-6390 GCA_043757775.1 Chloracidobacterium sp.
AAGATATTAAAGCCAAAGGTTGAGCAGGTGCTCGCGGGTGAGGCGTGCTCGATAGAGGCGCGTGTCGACTATCCACAGGCCGGGACGCGATTTGTCCAATTTTCTTACACGCCCGATTTTGGGGATGATGGGGAGGTACGAGGGTTTTACGTTCTCGTGACTGACCTCTCCGAGCGAAAGCTCGCAGAGGATCGATTGAGAAATAGCGAAGAGCGGATGCGGGTGCTGATGTGGAGTCTGACCGAACACGCCATAGTTTCTATTGATCTCGAAGGAACGATCGATGCTTGGAACCGGGGGGCAGAGTTAATATTTGGCTACGAAAAGGATGAAATAATAGGCAGCCCTATCGAGCGTCTTTTCACAATGGAAGATGTCTCACTTGGCGTCCATCTTAAGGAGATGCGGTTATCGCGTCAGAAAGGTCATGCTGCCGACGACCGCTGGCATGTCCGCAAAGATGGTTACCGTTTTTTTGCAAGTGGCGAGATGACGCCTGTGTATGTAGGTAAAACGCTGATCGGTTATGCAAAGATCGTTCGTGATCTTACCGAGCCCAAACGGGTCGCAGATGAACTCCAGAAGGCACATGATGATCTTGAGATCCGGGTTACCGAAAGGACCAAGGATCTGGCTGCGGCAAATGATCTGTTATTGAAACAGATTGAAGAAAGCAGAGTCGCCGAACAAAATCGGCTTATGCTTCTCCGACGTTTGTTCACGGTTCAGGAGGATGAACGTGCTCGTATTGCACGCGACATGCACGATCAGCTTGGCCAGCGGCTTACAGCTCTTCGGCTAAAGATCGCGTCGTTAAAGGACTTCTGCTCTGACAACACAGAAATAAGTGCCCGAATAAGCCGCCTCCAGGAGATCGCGGAACATCTGGACAGCGAAGTAAGCTTTATGGCGTGGGAACTACGCCCCTCAATCCTTAACCAGGTCGAGTTTCCTAAGGCACTTGATAATTATGTAAACGAATGGTCCCGATATTCGGAGGTCTTTGCGGAGTTTGATGCGGTGGGCGTCAGGAATATCAAATTTAATACGGATGTCGAAAACAATCTGTACCGCATCACGCAGGAGGCACTTAATAATGCCGCAAAACATGCCAAAGCGACCCGAATAAATGTGCTTTTGGAAAAACGCGTGGACGAACTTATCTTAATAATCGAGGACAACGGCGTCGGATTTGATGTGGCATTGATGAAAAGCGACCGTCCGGGAGAAAAGGGATTTGGTTTGTTCGGCATGCGAGAGCGGGCCGCGCTCATTTCGGGAACGATCGAGATCGAGTCCGCCGAAAACCAAGGCACGAGTATATTTGTGAGGGTTCCACTGGCGGAGGCTGTTAAAGAAGAGTTATGAAAACAAAACTTCGCATCCTGCTAGCCGAGGACCACGTAACGGTTCGTGAGGGCGTCAAAATGCTTATCAATGCCCAGCCCGATATGGAGGTAGTCGGCGAAGCTGACGATGGCGAAGCAGCGATCAGCCAAGCAGCAAAACTAGATCCGGATCTCGTCATTATGGACATTTCGATGCCGCATCTTAATGGCTTGCGTGCGACAAAAAGGCTCCGCTCTATTTCCCCCCACATCAAGATCCTCATCCTGACCCGTCACACCGATGACGGTTACCTCCAGCAGCTTATCTCCGCCGGAGCTAACGGTTACGTCCTGAAACAGAGCGCTCCAGGCGAACTTATTAACGCCATCCGCATTGTCGCCGACGGTAAAGCTTACCTCGATCCGGCGCTCACCAAAAGAGTGATGGGCGGCTATGCGTCGAAAGCCACATCTTTAAGGGGAGAAAATAAACAGCAGCTTAGTGACCGTGAGTCTGAAGTTTTGCGGCTTATCGCACTCGGCTACAGTAATAAAGAGATCGCCGCAAGCCTCGACCTAAGCGTCAAAACTATCGAGGTTCACAAGGCAAACGCCATGCGAAAACTCGGCATTTCGAGCCGCATCGACATCGTCCGCTACGCCATTCTCCAGGAATGGATGCAGGATACCTAGATATGATCGTAATCGTTGGCTGGGCAAGCTCCTGCATTTTGCTGTTGACGCTTATAACACACGGTACGCATAAAGGCGTTTCCAAATGGCTCTTTATAGGCCAACTGGCCGCGTCAGTAGGATTTACAATCTACAGCATTGACACCGGCAACACGGTCTTTATCATCACAAACTCTTTTTTATTGGTGAGTGCGATGATTGGTATATATATTTATTTCCATCAAGGCAGCAAATGATCTTACGGTGCGGTAGGGGTGAACATGACAGAATTTGCCGTCTTAACCACAGCGAGCCATACAAAGGCAGCGGTATATCCTGCAAGAACATCCGTGGGATAATGTACGCCCAGATAGACACGCGACAACCCGATAAACAAAGCCATCAAGATCGCCGCAGTCCAAACGCAGATCTTTGTCGCCGTTCCTTTTAATAAAGACGCGACCAGCCAGGCTAGACAACAGTAAAAACATACGGAGAAAAGGGCGTGACCGCTAGGATAGCTAAAAGATGTTGGCAGCGGTGTGTCGAAATACGGCAATGGTCGGGAGCGTGAAAAGCTGACTTTTAATATATTATTAAGGATTATCGCTCCCGCCATAACGACCGCAAGTATCACAGCCGATCTCATTTTACGCAGGAATAGAAATAACGAAATTGCCAGCACCGAAACCACTGTGAGAAATACAGTAGAGCCGAGAAATGCGAATATTTGCATTGTTTGCGTCAGCCACTCCGAAGCGTAACCGTGAATGAATTCCCGCACTCCGGTATCAAATTTTACGCCCTCGCCCTCATAAACCTCTTCTGACATCCACGCGAAAAATATCACAGCGAGGACCGCGACGAGCATCCCGATACTGAGAATAGCCCCGGTGATTTTTTTCCGGTAGAGCAGACCAATTTTGTCCTTTACAATTTTTAACATCTCAAATTGTTTTCGCAGGCAGCCATATTCCACCTTCGCGGTAAAATTTTTCCACCGTGCCGACAACAAATTCCAATATCTCAGGCTGCCAGACAAATCTCTCAATAGTTATATTCACACCATCGATCCTTATCACATTGAACGAATTTTCCTCACCGCGGTGCCGCGTCGATGTCGCCGTCCCGGCTTGGATTACTAGTGCAGAATGTCCGGCCACCTTGTATCGCACCGCCGTATGTCCGGTGTGCATTATGTGCATATGGCCAGCGAGAAATACATCGACGCGGCATTCGGCAAGTGTTTTCATCGCAAGCGGAGCACGCCCGACGATGTCGCTATCAAGGTGGCCCGTAGGCAGATCAAACGGGTGATGAGTTACAACGATCTTTGCGATACTTTCACCGAGTCCGCACAGCTTATCGCGAAGCGTTGCGATCTGCTCTTTGTTTATCCGGCCGCCTTTTATTGTCAGCGAACGTGCGGTATTGATTCCTATCACAGCCATTTCATCATCCTCGTAAAAGGGTTGGAGATCGTCAGTAATATAGCGGCGGTATTTGCCAAGTGGTTGTACAAATCGCCGAAAAACATTGTAGAGAGGCACATCATGATTACCTGGAACTACGATCTGAGGTTGGGGAAGACGGTCGAGAAATGCCCGGGCCGCAACGAACTGAGCCGTCCTAGCTCGCTGCGTCAGATCACCTGAAACGGCAATAAGATCCGGGGAAAGATCGCCGAGCAAGGCCACGAGCGGTTCGATGATCGCCGTGTCGATCGCTCCGAAATGAATGTCTGATAAATGAGCGATCGTTTTCATTTTGCGGTATCCTCGGGAACAATGACCCGCAACGCTTGCGGGCGGATGCGGTAATAGATAGGCGTATTCATCATCTGCACTTCGCCGTCGATAGCGACCCGTATGCGGCGGCGTTTTGTCTCGATCAATATCTCGCGGGTCTTCACCGCCAGAAAATCTTTTTCCTGCGACAGGCCTCCGACAACAGCCTTAATGGCGATCCGCAGCAATGCGAGCCGGCCCGTCAGCCGCGTCATATAGACACTAAACGTGCCTTCGTCCAAACATTCGCGGGCACCAATGTTGAAACTCTCGACGGGATAATCATTATTACCGACAAATATAAAAGGTGTAAGTGTGACCATCTCTTTTCCGTCGGCTGTCAGTCGGACGCCGAGCAGCGGATAACGCCGAAAAACGGCGAGGGCAGAGCGTGCGAGCGAATGCCATTTACCAAACCCGAGACGCTGTCGTTGCTCGCGTCCGTGAACCATCTCCGGATACAGCCCGAGGCTCGAATTATTGATGAAAAGCCGCCCGTTTACCTCGCCAACATCGACACTCTTTGTAATTCCTTTGCCGATAACGTCTACCGCTGCCTCCAGATCCCGTGGGATATTCAGGTCTTTCGCGAAATGATTGAGCGTCCCGAGCGGCAGTACACCCAGTGTTTTTCCGCTTCTTGCAACCGCTGCTGCGACCGCGCTAATAGTACCGTCCCCGCCGCCTGCCACCACAAACATACATTCGGAATTTGCCGCTTTCTCTGCCAAACCGGTAAGATCCGGCCCAGTGAGAGCTTCCACCACGTTTGCTTTGACGCCCCTTTCTTTGAAGAGTTTCTGGATCAGCGACGCGATGTCGCCTTTTTCGCTGGTGCCGGATCCGGCATTTATTATAACCTCGATCTGCTGCATATTGATCTCATTAATTGCCTTGTTTTAGAGTGTAAACTTCGAAATATTTTGTGAAAACTGTCATCTGCTAGATAGTCTCGTAAAGCTCCAGGCTTGGACAGTGTTTTCCGTTTAGCTTACAATTCCATCGTTTTCTAACTTCATATATCCATATATTTTCGCATTTCCCTGTAATCTTGCAGACACTAGAGTTGCCCACACGTGCCTAGAATAGTGGTTAGTACATAAGGTATAGCAAATGCGAACTAAAATGGCAGCTACTAAACCCTACGAATTATCGTTTGAAAAAAGACAGCAATATTTGTATGCATTTGTTCAAAGCGACTCATCCCTTCCGACCGTCGCTCCTGAATACCTCAAAGACATTGCTAAAAAGTGTACCGAGACTAGGTGCACACGCGTCATGATCGAAAATGCTCTGCCTCAATCATTTTGGGTCTGGGATATGTTTGAAGTTGCGACCTACTTTCCACAAATGGGTATCGAATGCACAAAAGTCGCGATAGTCGATAAGTTTGCCCCGATCGAGAAGGAGGAATTTGTGGTTATTGTTGGCAAAGAATGCGGGTTAGACGTACACGTATTCAGCGAGCTTCCCGACGCGGAGCACTGGCTAATTGATAGCTAGAGGCAGCATTTGCAAAGTAATTTACTTCATCTGCGGGGCATTTCTCAAAAAATCCCCAAATTCAAATATTTAGGTCTGACTGTAATCCTTGTTACATAAATAAAATCTCGTTTGATATATCCTCGCAAAATCGTACAGACCGGTACAAGGATCCTGGATGGAAAAAAGCATGACCACAAATTAAAGGAGAATATAAAAATGGCTACAAAAAAATCGACTAAAGGAACATTGGAAACAATTTACGACAAAGCTAAAAAGGTCGTAGGCGGAGCGCTATCTAGTGCCGCAACCGGCGCCGTCGAGGGAGCAGCCGATTCGGTAGTCAAGGCCGCCGGAGGCAAGACCGCCGCCGAAAAGGCGAAAAACGAATCGGCTTCGAAAAGCACTCCGGCCGCTAAGAGCCCAGCTGCCGAACCCAAAAAATCCTCCGGCAAGCCGGCATCAAGCACTGCAAAGAAACCGGTGGCAAAGAGTGCATCCACCTCCAAAGCTCCAGCTTCAAAAACCGCGACGGCTAAAAAGTCGGAGAAGAAATAACCAATATATTTTATTAATAGGAGAAAATTATGAATGCAATAGAGCTTTTAAAAGCGGATCACAAGGTCGTAAGCGGACTTTTTCAGAAAGTTGACGCCACGGAGGAATCGGAACATCCGGCTTTGTTCGAGCAGATCAAAGCTGAATTAGAAGTCCACACTCATATCGAAGAAACAATATTTTATCCGCCTCTGATCGAGAAAGGCGACAAAGAGCTCTCCGATTTAACGAAGGAAGGCATCGAGGAGCACCATGAGGGGAAGATCTTTCTTCGCGAAATTTCGGCTCTTGCGGATGAGAGCGATAAATTTGAGCCTAAACTCACCGTTTTGATCGAAAACGTCAAGCATCACGTTATGGAAGAAGAAGGCGAGATGTTCAAGATGGTGGCGGACCAATTTGACGCTGCCCAGCTTGAGGAGTGGGGAGCACAAATGGAAGCAGAAAAAGCTAAGTTTAAGAAAACCTCAGCCGCTTCTGGAAAGTAGTAGAAGCACATCAATAGTTCAATAAAACGAAGTCGTCAACGAGGCGGCTTCGCTTATATTTTTCTCTTTGATGAA
>JAYVOS010000238.1:0-6379 GCA_043757775.1 Chloracidobacterium sp.
AGGCATCTGTGACACGATGAAGCAAGCAGGCGGAGTCGTGATCATCACATCCACACATGGTAATTGCGAAGAAATGATCCATTCGGATAGTGGTGAAACGAGTCTGAGATCCACGTCTAATCCGGTGCCTTTCCACTATATCGACGACCGCTCTAATGGCACACGGCTACGTGATGACGGCGCTTTAGCGGACGTCGCTCCGACAATTTTGGGCATTCTCGGCATTAAAAAACCTGCGGAGATGACCGGCAGCGACCTGCGAATAATTTAAAATACAAGCTTGGCTTACGAACTGCCTGAATTCAAAAATATCCTCGTCATCCATTTCGGCCAGCTCGGAGATGTGGTTTTAGGTCTGCCTGCTCTACATGCGATCAGAGAGCATTTTCCGGTGGCAAAGATAACGGTTGCATCAGGCAAGTCCACTGCGGAAATTATACGGTTGGCAGATGTAGCTGACGAACAGATAATTGTAGATCGTGTAAAATTGCGTGACGGAAATAAGCTTAGCTCTATAGCCGGGATTGTCCGGATCGTGAAAGACGTTCGCCGGAGAAAGTTTGATTTTGTCATCGATCTCAATAGCCTGTACGAGACCAATGCTCTGGGTTATTTGTCCGGTGCGAAAAATCGGTTGTATGCAAATCGTGAAAACCGCTCGCTCGATTTTCTTGCGAGATTTCCGGACAAACCTCCCGTCGAAGACAGGTCGATGCACGTCGCCAGCCGATATATGGACGTGCTCAGACCGCTCGGCATTATCGATGATTCGCCCGTACTTGTACTTCAACCTGATGCCAGCGATCTTGATGAGATACGCGATATATTTGACGAACACAAGATAGTGGATGAGAGGCTGGTCGGTATATTTGTAGGTGCCGGACATCCTAGCCGCCGCTGGCCGCTGGAGAAATACGCGGAATTGACGAAACGGCTCATTAGCGATAACAAACTTAAAGTTCTGGTATTCCTCGGCCCCGAAGAGCGTGATCTGTTGCCGGAGATCTGCCGGACATTCCCCACCTCGGCGATTGTTCTCGACAAACTGCGGCTGTTGCCGCTTTTTGCTGCACTTACATTTCTCGATGTATTTGTCGGTAATGACACCGGGCCGACGCACCTCGCGGCGGCGACAAAAGCCTCGCTCGTTCTGATCTCACACGCATCGGCTCCGAACGAATTTACCCCTTTGACAGACAGGCTGACTGTAATAAAAAGTGGTCATATAGACGAGATCAGCGTTGAGGAGGTCTATCAGGCGGTGAGAGAAAACCTGACAAAATGACATTTCGAGAGGGAAGTGTTAAGTTTCTATATTCCTCAGTTTTTATTGCTCTAGCTGGAAACTATTCATTTTATGGTTGAAGAATTTGCGTTCGATAATGCAGAAGAACGCCGCAAAGTGCGGCAAAATGGCACCGGTTGGATCGAAGTCATCGCGGGATCAATGTTCTCCGGGAAATCAGAAGAGCTGATACGCCGTCTGACGCGTGCTCGTATCGCACGGCAAAAGGTGCAGGTGTTTAAGCCGGGCATCGATACGCGTTATTCGGACGAAGCGATCGCTTCGCACTCCGGGCAAAAGCATGATTCGATACCGGTCGCTAATACCGGTGAGATGATGTCGCGGGTCGATGACGATACGCAGGTCATAGGCATCGACGAAGGGCAGTTTTTTGACATGGCAATCATCGCAGCGGTAAATGAGCTTGCGGAAAACGGCAAGCGTGTCATCATCGCGGGGCTCGATCAGGATTACACCGGCAAGCCGTTCGAGCCGATGCCGCAGCTACTGTCGATCGCCGAATTTATCACAAAGACACACGCGATCTGCGTCAAGTGTGGTGCAACAGCCAACTACTCGCAGCGGACCGTCGAATCCGAAGCCCGTGTCGAGGTCGGAGCGTCAGACAAATACGAGGCACGCTGCCGCAAATGTTTTGTCCCGCACGCCGACGCGCCAACGCCGTCTTAATAGTCAAGAGTATAGAGAGTCCAAAGACTCCCGACTCCCTAGACTCTCCCGACTATTTAACGCCTTTCATCGAATAGAGTATCGCGGCAAAATCGTCTTCGTGTTTCGCGAAACTCGACGCTTTGGTCGTCGTCATCACATTTAGCTGCTGCTTTTGGCCGAGATAAGTGCGATAGGCTATCCACTGATGTCTGCGAATGCCGTCCTTTTCCTCGGGTGCCGCCTCGGTAAATTCGACGCCGGTGAAGCCGTCGATCTCGACCATCTTGACCGATTCGTATTTACCGTTTTTGAGCTGCTGCATCGCCTGCTCATAGTACGCTTTCTGACTAACATCCATCGGGAAGCTGTCAGGCATCACAGAGATATTGACGAGCAGGAAAGCGTTATCCGTTGACTGATAGTTAAACATCTCTTTCTTAACTTCCATCTTTTTCCAGCCGGACGGCAGTTTCCAAGACAATCCCTGATCGTCCCATTTTGTCTCAGTGCCGCCGTCAATGATGGATTGCTGAGCGGAACTTGGCTTAGCCTTGTCGGCGGATGCCGACGATGACGAAGAGTTTGAGCTCGAGCCGGAATTCGAGCTTGCGGTGTTTGAATTACTGCCGCCCGAACCGGTTAGCCCCTTGAGCTTATCCTGCAATCCGCAAAACGACATTGCGAACAATATTGATCCTACGAGAAATAATGATTTCATTTGATGTCTCCTACTTATTTGATCGCAGTACCCAAGTGAAAACGCCCGCGAGCAAACTCGCTCCGACGATGATCTCCGCCCAGAAAAATCCTAGGAAATCGATCATCACGCCAATCGGCGGGACGTTTGGTTGAGAATTGCGGACTGCGTAAAATGCAAACAACAACGCCGCCATAAACGAGAACATCGCGATCTCCGCCTTGCGTCCGCGAAAAAGCACGCTGATCATCAAGAACATCACAGCTAGTGACAGAGCCCACATCAGGGCAGTTACGAATATTGAGAAAAACACCGTCACATTCGAACGGTCGATGCCGACATCGAACAGCACGTAGTTTTCATCACTGTCTTTCGAATTGGCCGCCTTGATCGTATATCCGGGCAGAGAGCCGAACCAATCAACGTTGATCGGAATGTCTTCGAGAGCGTCCTCTTCCTTTTTAGGAGCGGCGGCTTCCGGGTCGCCTTCGTAAACTGCGGGTTTTGCTTCCGGTTTTTTCTCAGCAGGTTTGCCCGGCGTCAAGTACAGCTCGACCTGTGCTTTATGTTCGTCAAACGGATAATCGGCGGCGTTTCCCTCATAGATAGGGATGACGGCTTCGACGGGCGTCATTCGTTTGCCCTTGTTAAAATCTATTTCCTGTTTGCCATTGGCGCTGTTGACGAAAAACTTGATGTCCTGCGTGAGCGTGCCGTCTTCGCCTTCAAGGCTGCCTTGCGGGACAAACGTGATCCTCGCCGAAGCGTCGCCCTTTATCGGGTCAAACGCCAGCAATTGCACGTTGATATCGACAAAATTTGTCTTCGCCGTGCCCTTGTCCGAAATTACGACGGCTTTCTGCACGCCCTCTGCCTTAAAAACACCGAGCGTTAAATACATCGCGATGCCCACCAAGACCAATATCACGACCGCAATAATGATCTCTTTCGCAGAGATCTTGTCCGTATCTGACATAAATAGATTTCTCCTCTCTTTAATTTTTATTTAATACAACCGAATGCTGAGATTCTATCCCAAATCATTCAATACAGAAAGGGCTGTCAAAGCTCTATTGCAAGAAACTTCGCTCCAGTACGTTCACAATACATAAGGCGACGCTCTCCCGAGCAAAATCTAATAGTTTTTTAAGGAGTTTTATTATGAAAACGAAACTGATGGTTGGAATTTTGTCGGCGTTTGTCACCGTTATCGGATTTGCAGGGGCTGCGTCGGCACAGAGCGGAAATTATACGGTCTCGGCGCCGGTCAGTTATAAAAATCTCTCAATATTTCTGATCCACGGCAAGGATCAGAACAACAAAGACAATATGATGACCCTGCAAGAGGCGATGGAGCGAAAGCTGTTTCGCGTGTATGAGACCTCGGAGGTCAATGAACTGGAGGTGGAGAACATCTCAAAAGAATTTGACGTGTTTATCCAGTCTGGCGACATCGTCAAAGGCGGTAAGCAGGACCGCATACTCGCGGTAAGCATCATAATACCGGCAAGGTCGGGGCGTGTGAAGATCGAGGCTTTTTGTGTCGAATCGGGGCGTTGGGAAAAACGTGGGAGCGAAGATTCAAAACAATTTACAAGCTCGAACGATCGCATCGTTACCAAAGATCTTAAGATCGCGGCAAACGCATCGCGTTCGCAGCAAGAGGTGTGGAGCAAGGTCGGCGAGGCACAAGCGAGTCTGAGCCGGAATCTGGGCGTAACTGTGAATGGTGATTCGGAATCGAGCCTGCAGCTCAGTCTCGAAAACAAAAAGGTCGTTGCCAATGTCGATGAATATACTAAAAAACTCGCAAATATTATCGACGGCAAATCGGACGTGATCGGCTACGCGGTCGCGGTTAACGGCCAGATCAACAGTGCTGACATCTACGTGTCTAACGCTCTGTTCAAAAAGCTGTGGCCAAAGATGCTCAAGGCTTCGGCGACCGAGGCAGTGACTGCTTTGCGCGGAGTCAGACTCGCCGATCCGGTCAAGGCTGACGCGGTGCAGGGCTTTCTCGACGAATCCTACAAAGCAAAAGCTACAGACCGTGCCGCAAGCGGTGGTTCCCGTATCGTCAAACGCGAGAGCAAAGATAACCTGATGATCGAAGCCGTCGATAAAAAGTCGAAGGCCGTCGTTCACAAATCTTATATTAAGATCCAGTAGGTTTGACTTGGGGCAATGTCTCCGGTCGAAACGGCCCTCAAATTTCCGCGTGCGGCATCGTCGCTGTACCTCACGCGGAAATGCGAGGGCTATTTTAATTATTCGGACGCATCTTCTGTCGGCTGCTGATGGCCGAGTTTTCGCTGTGCTTCGAAATGGCGAACTATTTCGATGGATGCCTTAAACCCTACAAATGGTTTTAATTCCGCGCCGGTCGCCTTTGCAATGCGTTCGAGCGAGCCAAATTCACGAAGCAGTTTCATCTTTCGCTTAGGCCCGATATAGGGAATTTCGGATAGCTCCGACGAAAAATCACGCTTCTCGCGACGTTTGCGGTGAAACTCGATAGCCGTCTTATGCGTCTCCTCGCGGATCTGCAATATCAGTCGAAACGCGAGTGAATTACGGTCGAACGGTATCGGTTGATCCTCACGACCGTGGATGAGCAAATGCGATATCTGGTTGTGTTGTTTGGGCGGTTTGACTAGGCCGACGAGCATTATTTGTTCGAGGTCGAGGGATTGCATCGCGGCCGCAGCGGCAGAAAGCTGGCCTTTGCCGCCGTCGATAAAGACGAGCTGCGGCAGCGGCTTTTGCTCGTCTGTCATGCGTCGATAACGTCGGAAAACGGCCTCATTCATCGACGCAAAATCGTTTGCACCCTCGACCGTTTTGATGATAAATCGCCTGTAATTTACCCGCGTCGGCTTACCGTTTTCAAATGCGACAATACCCGCGACATTTTCGGCACCAGAGATATTTGATATATCGAAAGATTCGATCCGCTCCGGGAAATACGCTAGTTCGAGCAACTCTTGCAATTCTTCCAGAACCTTTTGTGAATCGGGTTTCAGCACGCGAAAACGCTGTTCGAATGCGATTTTAGCGTTTGTCTCGACGAGGCTAACGAGATGTTTGTTCTCGCCGCGTTTGGGGTCGAGGATCTTGACCTTACGGCCACGGCGTTCGGTCAAAAGCTGTTCTAAAACTGCACGATCATCGAAATCCTGCGAAACATGGATCTCGAGCGGCACATAGTCGGTCGAATAATATTGCAGCAGCACATCACGCAGAAATTCCTCGGAACGGAAGGTATCGTCTTCAGCAAGGTCTTCCCAGAAAAACTCACGCCGCCCAACAATACGGCCCTCACGCATTGTAAATAGCTGCAACGCAAGACGCTGATTTTCACGGTAAAAGCCTATGATATCGATGTCGCGGTCGACGGTCGTCGCCATTTTTTGCGTCTCGCTAAGAGCGAGTACGGTGCGGTGCAGATCGCGATATTTTGCGGCAAGTTCGTATTTGTCTTCCTCCGCAAATTGCCACATACGAACCTCAAGCGTCTTCGCAAGCTCCTTATTTTTGCCTTCGAGCAGGATCTTTACGTCGGCGGCGGCCTCTTGATATTCCTCTTGCGTACAGAGTCCTTTTACGCACGGGCCGAGACAGCGTTTCAGATGGTATTCGAGACACGGACGCGGCAATTTACCCGTGATCTCGATCTCACAGGTGCGGAGCTGAAACGCACGATTTACAAGATTTAGTGTCTTTCG
>JAYVOS010000239.1:0-1744 GCA_043757775.1 Chloracidobacterium sp.
GGCCTTGTCGAGGACAAGCCGGTTCGTTTGAAAAACGTTTCAAAGCCGCTTCGCGGACACTTTGAGAAGACGGGCGGCGGTACGCCTCCGACCCGTATTCTTAGAGAGTTTCGCCTAGTCGAAGAGCCTGATGCCGCTATTGGTGATCAGATTAAAGTCGATGTCTTTGCGGATGGCGACAAGATCGATGTCATCGGTAAGTCAAAAGGACGCGGTTTTGCCGGTACGATCAAACGGCACAACTTTCAACGCGGACCTGAAAGTCACGGTTCGATGAACGTGCGTGCACCTGGTTCGATCGGCCAGTCGGCTTACCCTTCGCGAGTTATCAAGGGAACGCGTTCGTCGGGACACATGGGCGATGCCCGCATCACGGTTCAGAATCTGACCGTTGTGAAAGTGGATGCCGATAATAATTTATTGATGGTTCGCGGAGCCATCCCAGGACCGAATGGTGGTCTGGTAATGGTCAAAAAAGCATAAGTTCAAAGTTCAAAGTTCAAAGTTCAAAGTTGAAATCACAACTTGGAACTTGGAACTTGAAACTTGGAACTCGAACGGAGTGAGAATATTATGCCTACCGTAAAGGTTCGCAATTTGAAGAATAAAGAGGTCGGAGATGTTGAGCTTTTGGATGCCGTTTTTGGCGTCGAATTGAACGAATCGCTCATCCATTCGGCTGTGATGAACTATCAGGCGAACGGACGTCAGGGAACTTCGGCGACGAAGACCCGTGGTAACGTGTCTGGTTCGGGCCGCAAGCTTTGGAAGCAGAAAGGAACGGGACGTGCACGTATCGCGTCGATCCGCTCGCCTTTGTGGAAAGGCGGAGGTAACGTTCACGGACCGCAGCCTCGCGACTGGTCTTATCAGATGCCTAAGAAAATGCGCCGCGGTGCATTGCGTTCGGCCCTGTCAGAAAGATTACGCGAAGGCAATCTGCTTATCATAGACGAATTTACATTCAAGTCGCCAAAGACCAGTGAGTTTGTAACAGCTGTCAGCGGACTCGCTCTTGCCACAAGCAAAAAGCCGGTCAAGACTTTGATCATCGATTCGCTCGATAATCTGAATCTGATCCTGTCATCGCGAAATGTCGAAAAGACCAAAGTTACGAATAGTTTCGGGCTGAACATCTACGACATCATCTATCACGAAAAGCTTTTGATCTCGAAAGCGGCACTCGAAGAGCTAACCAGCTTGCTTGACCCTAAGAGAGAGGGATCATTAGTAGAGACAGAAGCGGTGACAGTTGAAGAGAAGCCGAAAGGGAAGAAGGCAGAAGCAGTAGCAGAGGCAGTCGAAGAAAAGCCGAAAGCACCCAAGAAAGCTGCTGCACCGAAGGCTGAAAAAGCTGAGAAACCGGCTCCGAAAAAGGCCGCAAAGAAAGCGGACGCTGCTCCGGCAGTAGAAGCGGCTGAGGAGGCTAATGAAAATGACTAATTTAGCTGTTTGGGACATATTGAAATCGCCTGTTGTCACGGAAAAGAGCGTCATCCTCAAAGAGGATTCGACCGACGAAGACAGCGGACGTGTTCAGGGACAGGTATTGACGTTCAAGGTTGATAAAAAGGCAACCAAGCCACAGATCAAGTCGGCTATCGAAGAGATCTTTAATGTAAAGGTCGCTGCGGTCAGAACGCTCCAATACGACGGAAAAGTTAAGAAGCGCGGTCGCATCGAAGGACGCAAAGCTGCTTGGAAAAAGGCTTATGTGACCCTCAGAAAGGGCGAGCCGATGGTT
>JAYVOS010000240.1:0-1739 GCA_043757775.1 Chloracidobacterium sp.
GTCGTCGCATAAGCGAGAATATTAAAGATCTTTGTATTTACAAATTCGCCCATTATCTCGCGATTATTGGCGAGCTTGAGTATCGCGATGAGCAGCACGGGTAGTAATATGCCGTTTACACACTGAGCCACGAGCAGCAAAGTGATCGGCGGGATACCCGGTATCACTGCAACGGCGGCACCGACCAATATCAGAGCGGTAAAGATGCCTAGGAAGATCGGAGCTTCGCGAAATGAACGCGACAATCCTTTTTCAAAGCCGAGTGCCTCACTTAATGAATAAGCCGTAGCGAGCGGCACTACCCCCATCGCAAGCATTGACGCACCAAATAGCCCGACGGCGAACAGATATTTAGCGTAAGTCCCGGCTATAGGAGCAAGCGATTCGGCTGCTGTCGCGGCCGAGTCGATACTTGTTATCCCGTGGCTGTATAATGTCGCCGCCGTGCAGATCACAATAAATGCCGCGATAATATCCGCAAACGTCATCCCAACGATCACGTCAAACCTCGCGACTGAAAGGTCATTTTTATCCATGCCTTTCTCGACCGCAGCAGATTGGACGTATATCTGCATAAACGGTGCGATCGTCGTTCCGATCAAAGCCATAACGGTGAACAAATAGGCCGTGTCCATGCTAAGAGCCGGATGGACAAATCCAGCCGAAACCTCACTCCAATTTGGCTTAGATAAAAATGCAGAGATGACGTAAGTAAAAAATATCAGTGACATCGCCAGAAAGACGCGTTCGACACGTTTGGCTGAACCTTTCACAACGAGCCACCAGATCAGTGAGCCGGAAACAGGTATCACGACAAAACGCGAGATGCCGAGGAGTTCACCCGCTTGGCCAATACCGACGAATTCCGAGATGATGACCCCGGTATTAGCAACCAGCAATGCGAGCATCACAAACGCCGTCCAGCGCACGCCAAATTGCTCGCGGATCAGATCCGCCAGCCCTTGGCCCGTGACGACGCCCATTCTCACGCACATTTCCTGCACGACGATCAGGCTTATCGTCATCGGGATAAATGTCCAGAGCAGAGAGTAACCGAAACCTGCACCGACCGTTGAATAAGTGGCTATGCCGCCCGCATCGTTTCCTGCGTTTGCAGCGATGATGCCGGGGCCGAGGATCGCAAAGTAAGCAAAATAGCGGTATTCAGATAGACTGCGGTAGAGACGCGACGCGGTGCGGCGCGCGTTTTGGACAAACTTTTTTGGTGAAAAGCGTGACAGATCCATTTCTACTACTACCGTCGTCTAACATTTGCAGGTAAAAAACTAAGCTAAGATCGAAATTCTTTTAGTCGCGAAAAATGACTATAACTCTTTTAGACTAAATAGAAAAGCCTGTCTTTGGGCAAAGGTAAATTTGTCGTCAAACGTGACTTTTGGTAGAGTTCGAATATGATATCTAACCTTACTCGTCGGGCTTTCACTGCCATTCTGTTCCTGTCGCTTACAATCGCGCTATTTCCTACGAATATTCGGGTAAATGCCCAATGGCTCGATCCCGTCCGGGGCAAACACGCGATGGTTGCGTCACAGCACGAGCTTGCGTCAAAGATCGGTGTCGAGATCATGAAAAAAGGCGGAAATGCAGTCGATGCTGCGATCGCGGTCGGACTTGCGTTGGCGGTCGTTTATCCTGAGGCTGGAAACATTGGCGGTGGCGGTTTTATGTTGATTCGCGATGCTAAGGGCAATGCTCATGCGATCGATTACCGTGAGATG
>JAYVOS010000241.1:0-6325 GCA_043757775.1 Chloracidobacterium sp.
CGACGCAAACAGCGTCACATGCTGCATGGCGGAATACTGGCCGACGGTCGAGTTCTTTTTTATATAGATCAAACGAATCCTGCCGCTTTCGGGGACGCCCATCACGGCCGGTGCGATGTAGAAAGTTTCCGGCAAACTCATCAGAAACGCGACCTTTTCCCAACTTTCCTCACCATTGCGAAGATATTCGACCTGCACCGCGTCCATACCCTGCTTTTCGCAAGCGATCTTGACGCGATAACCGTTCACCGCCGTCACCGTGGGCATCGGTTTGATCTCGCTCAAAGCCCTTTTGGCGTGCTGCGGCGGCATGATGCCCATAGCCGTACCGATAATGTTCGTAAAACCCTGCGACGCCTTGATGATCTCAACCAGCTTGCGAAACTCTGCGATGATCCCGAGTCTCGTCCCCGCCGGAGCCGGAGTGTTGTCAAACATCGGCCTCTCCGGGGCTAGCTGATTCGAAGGTTTATTGGACAAAACCGCATTGCGCCAAGCCCTGAGCGACTTTTTCGTCGCCGAAGCGAGCTCAAATGTTATCATCGCAAACTCAAACTCGACCGCGATGGCCTTTATCCGGTCAACCTGCCCCACCGTCAGCCCCAAAACCAACGCAAAATCGTCGATCTTTGCCGCGACACCGTTAATAATTATCAGCCTCTCCGCCATTCCATAAGGCATCCAGTCTTTTCTTGTCGGCATATTTCTCTCCCCCTAATAGATAAACGTCACCGCAATATTACGGAGCCATATAATTAGTATTATTTACGATGATTATAGTTGACGGAATAATAAAAAGTAAAGATTTATTTCACTCATCATCCGTTAGAAATTGTTCATTGTTTGATAGTTTTGCTATATTGGACGATGGTAAGTTGCTATCAAACAATTACAATATTTAATTGTGCGATGAATATAATTTATCTTTTAATGGTATTTATTTGTCGTTTGATGAATACAGCAAATTAAGTGATGGATAAGTTACATCGTTTGATAAATTTGTTCCATCGATTAACAGAGTTGTATATTGAATTAAAAATATTATTCCGTAAATAAGCTAAAAGCTTATTCTAACGCACTAAGGTTATTATTGAGCGTCGCGATCTGTGTTTCGAGCTCCGTCTGGCGGTTACGAAGTTCTTGGACCTTGTCCGCCGGTGCACGCTCGACGAAATTTGCGTTAGAAAGCTGGCCGTCGAGGCGGGTTTTCTCTTCGGAAAGCTTGGCG
Organism: Chloracidobacterium sp.; assembly: GCA_043757775.1. GTDB lineage: Bacteria > Acidobacteriota > Blastocatellia > Pyrinomonadales > Pyrinomonadaceae > OLB17. The sequence goes on from JAYVOS010000241.1 coordinate 1,229, forward strand.
ATCTGGTTTGAGAGCCGCTCGCGTTCCTTGTCGAAATCGATCAGCCCTTCGAGCGGCACCGCGATGGATGCGTCGGCAGTCACGGCTTTGGCAGAAGCACGCGGAACGTCCAGAGCCTCGCCAATCACAAGTTTCTCGGCCTTTGCGAGCTTTAATATCTGAGCTTCGTTCGCCGCAAAGACCGTCTGCATCGCCGCACTCGCCGCGATATGCACCGTAAATTTGATCGCGGTCGAGATATTCATCTCGGCGCGGATGTTGCGGATCTTTGTGATGAGCTCGATGACGGCGTTCATCTCCGTCTCGGCCGCTTCGTCTATCGCCGCCGCATCGCCCGCAGGAAATTCGGTCAGCATGATCGTTGCCGCCGCGTTTTTATACGCCGCATTGTGCAGAGCGTTAGACGTACCGGGCAGTTTCTGCCACAATTCTTCGGTCAGATAAGGCATAAAAGGATGCAGCATTCGCAGAGCGGTCTCAAGCATCGTCGCGATCCTCACCGTCGAAGCCTCGTCCCCGCCCGTGATCTCATCCTTTTTCAGCTCAATATACCAGTCGCAGAAATCGTCCCAGAAAAAGTGATAAAGCAGCGACACCGCCGTGTGAAATTCATATTTTTCCAGCGCCGCGTTAAGATCTATCGCCGTGCGATTGAGCTTAGATATGATCCAGCGGTCGGCAAGATCGGTTGTCGGTTGCCGGTTGCCGGTTGTCAGATCGGATTCGGCGTTATCGATCTCCGGCAACTGACCCCCGACAGCTGACAACAGACCCGCATTCATAAGGCAGAACCGCGTCGCATTCCATATCTTGTTGGCAAAGTTGCGATACGTCTCGACGCCTGTGTCGTTCCAACGGATGTCCGCTCCGGTCGCGATCGACGCCAGATAGATCCGCGTCGCGTCCACGCCGAATTTGTCGAACATCTCGATAGGATCGATGCCATTGCCGCGCGATTTGGACATCGGCTTGCCGTCTTTGCCAAGCACGGTACCGGTGATGACGCAGTCTTTGAAAGCGGTCTTGCCCGTAAACTTCTTCGTGAGCATCATCATTCGCGACACCCACAAAAACATAATGTCGCGGCCCGTGACCAGAACGTCGGTTGGGAGAAACGTCTCAAGATCAGGCGTCGATGCAACGTCGCCGTTCCAGCCAAACGTCGAAAAGGCCCAAAGCCCGCTTGAGAACCAAGTATCAAGAACATCGCTGTCCTGCGTCAGCTCCTTGCCGCCGGATTTGGCGACGGCTTCTTCCTCGGTGCGTCCGACATAGACGTGTCCCGCCGAGTCATACCAAGCCGGGATCTGATGTCCCCACCAAAGCTGCCGCGAAATGGTCCAATCCTTTAGATTCTCCAGCCAGGTCGTGTAAACCTTGGTGTGCGGAACGTCCGGCGAGAAATGCGGAGCGTTTTCCTCTCTGATAAGCTCCAGTCCCATATCGCGAAGCTCGTCCATCTTAACGAACCACTGCTCCGACAATATCGGCTCGACGATAGTCTTGCATCGCTCACAGACAGGCAAAGTGATCTCGTAATCATCCACCTTCTCAAGCAGCCCAAGCTCGTCAAACATCGCCACGACCTTTTCGCGAGCGACGAAACGATCAAGCCCTTCGAACTCCGGCCCGGCGGCAGCGTTCATCGTGCCGTCCATATTCATCACGAGTAACTGCTCAAGATTATGGCGTTCACCGACCAGATAATCGTTCGAATCATGCGCAGGCGTTATCTTAACCGCACCGGTCCCGAATTCAGCGTCAACGTATTCGTCAGCAATGATAGGGATCTCGCGGTCCGTCAAAGGCAGTAAAATTGTCTTGCCGACGAGGTCTTTGTAACGCTCATCGCTGCCGTTAACTGCCACAGCCGTATCGCCAAGCATCGTCTCAGGCCGCGTCGTCGCGACCGTGATTGTCTTGTCGCTGTCCTTAACCGGATAACGCAGGTAAGTGAGCTTGCCGTCTTTGCGCGTCTCTTCTTTAACCTCGAGGTCAGACAGCACGGTCTTGTCTTTCGGGCACCAGTTAACGATCCGCAAGCCACGATAGATGTTCCCTTCGTCGTAAAGCGTGCAAAATACATTACGGACCGCAAGCGAGAGCGATTCGTCCATCGTAAAGCGATGCCGAGTCCAATCGACCGACGCACCTTCGCGACGCATCTGCTCGGTGATGGTGTTGCCGTAAAGCTCCTTCCATTTCCACGCACGTTTGACGAACTCCTCGCGGCCGATGTCCAGAGGCTTAAGGTGTTCGTCCTTTTTTAACTGCTCGACGACCTTTCTCTGTACAGAAATTCCCGCGTGATCCGTTCCCGGTAGCCACAACGTGCGAAAGCCCTGCATCCGTTTCCAACGGATCAACGCATCCATTATCGTGTGTTGCAAAGCGTGGCCCATGTGCAGGCTGCCAGTGACGTTTGGCGGAGGAATAACTATCGAATACGGCACCGCGTCCGCGTTCTCGTTTATCTCCGGCTTAAAAAAGCCGCTCTCTTCCCAACGTTTATAATGATTTTCTTCGGCTTCTTTCGGGTCGTAAGCCTTTGCGAGTTCCATAGTCTGTTGTCGGTTGTCAGTTGTCGGCTGTCTGTCGTCGCAAAGCTGGTGGTGGCGAAAGGTAAATTACCTAAGCACAACCACGTTCTGACAACTGACAACCGACTACTATTTGTTTTCTTCTTCGAGAGCCTCGCGGATAAGTTTTTCGGCGATACGCGGGACGGCTTCTTGTGCGATCTCACGGATGGCATGATCGGACAACCTTTCAACGACACGCTGGGCGATCCGGTCGATCATTTCTTCCGAAATTCCCGCCGAAAGCTCTGCCGACTCCTCCGCAACATCATCATCAACCCGAACAAAGCCATTACCCGTCTCAACCAATTCAGGGATCTCTTCGTTCGGCTCGGTGTCAGCAAATGCAAATCTCGGTTCGAAACCTATCGACACGCTTTCCGCCGGGACCTCGTCAACTATCTTCGCCGACGGTGACCAATCAAAATCTTTTGTAGTCGCGATGGTTTCTGCCGAATGAAATGTCTCCGTGTAGCTGTTTTCACTTTCCGGCTCCGAAAGTCGAACCTCTTCGATAAGCTCATCGTCAACTTCTGCCTCTAGCTCATCCGTTGTCGAAGCGCTTTCAACGGCTGCCTCGCGAAACAGGTCTTCTTCCGTATCGTATTCATCTATCGGCGAAGTCTCGGCAAAGCTGCTATTGTAAAGCTCCTCGATGTCGGCAGTTTCGGGCGTTATCACCGGTGCAGGCTCTGCCGTTTCGCCCCCAAGTAGATCACCAACACGAGCAACGAGATCACGAACCGAATGGAAAGGCTTAGTGAGAAATCCATCCGCCTCGACACGTTCCGCTTCATCCTGATCAAATGGCTCAAATGACCCAACGAGCAGCAGCACCGGGATATGCCGCGTCGCCCCATCTTGCTTGATCATTTCGCAGATCTGATAGCCGTTAGGCCCCGGCATTTCGACATCAACAAGCACAATGTCCGGCTGGACCTCGACAAATTTCAGCATCGCCGCTTCGCCGTCAGCGACCACAAAAACCTCTACCGATTCGTCGGCAAACGCCAACTCCACGACCTTGCGGATCGTCACCGAATCGTCTGCCAGCAATAGTTTGGGGCTTGTCATAGCACGTCGATAATAATATCAAATTTGAACGAGCTTCCGCGAACTTTGAACCAATTCGGCCGCTAATTTGATCGCTCTGACCATACTCGACGCATCAGCAATGCCCTTCCCTGCAATATCATACGCCGTCCCGTGATCGACCGAAGTGCGGATCAGCGGCAGCCCGAGCGTCACATTCACGCCCGACCCGAACGACAGCGATTTGACGGCAATTGTCGCCTGATCGTGATACAGGGCGATCACGCCGTCGAAATCGCCTTTGTAACCACGCAAGAATATCGTGTCCGGAGCATACGGCCCCGTGACGTTGATTCCGAAAAGACTACACTGCTCGATAGCCGGAATGATCTCTTCCTGCTCTTCGGTGCCAAACATACCGCCCTCGGATGCATGCGGATTTAACCCGGCGACCGCAATCGAAACTTCACGGCCAAGCAGTTTCCCTAACTGTTCCGCCGAAAACTTGATCAGATCGACAAGCTTATCTGTCTTGACCAAACCGATCGCATCGGTGAGTGAAAGGTGCGTCGAGAGCAAGACAACACGCAACTTTTCCGCAAAGAAGCTCATTGCAAACTCGGTAGTGTTGGTTAGCTCGGCGAGAAATTCTGTGTGTCCCGGGAAATCATACCCGCCAAGATGGATAGCTTTTTTGCTGATCGGAGCCGTGCAGATAGCATCGATCTTATTCTCACGCCAGAGCGTGACAGCGGCTTCGATGTTCTCGGCAGCAGCTTTGCCGGTGACGGCGGCGTCAACGCCGATCTCAATCTCACCCGGCAGATTCTTAAGGTCAAATATCTCAACGCCTTCAATATTGACGCCCAACTTATCTGCCAGCGAGCGCAAATGAACGGCGTCACCGATGAGCACGCATCGACACGCCGTCCGTAGATCCGCATCCAGCATCGCCTTAAGAGTTATCTCCGGCCCGATGCCCGCCGCATCGCCGATCGTCACTCCTATTATTGGTTTTCGCTCCAGCATCGTAGTTACAGCTTATTAGACCCTTTGCACCAACACAAACAAAAAAACTGAGAACCGTTACCCACAGTTCTCAGTATTCCGTTATCCGTTACCTAGTCCGCATGGCGACGCATAAACGTCGGAACATCGAGATTTTCCGCCGGTATAAGATCGCTCGGCAACGAAATATCCGCCGCAGCCACACGTCCAACAGCGTGAGCGGCGTCAGCTTTCGGCTTGCTTGGCAAAGCCGCCGCAACCTGCGAATCAAAACCAGTCGCGATCACTGTGATGCGGATCTCATCAGTCATATCTTCTTTGATAACACTGCCCCAGATGATATCCGCATTGTCGTCAGCTTCAGATTCGATCAACCCAATAGCGTCTTCGACCTCGCTAAGGATCATATTCGGTCCGCCTGTCACGTTGATAAGAGCAGCCTTCGCACCCTTGATCGAGTGTTCCTCGAGCAATTTGT
>JAYVOS010000242.1:0-6313 GCA_043757775.1 Chloracidobacterium sp.
ATATAGTCTGTATTATTTGGATCGACCCAGATGGCGTGATTATCGACGTGCTTGAGCCGCTCGCCGAGCGGACGCTGCGTTCGTCCGCTGTCGTCCGATACTTGGAAAACGACATTTGGGATATAGACGCGATCTACATTTTTCGGGTCGGCAATTATCTGTCCGTAATACATTCCCTGCGCAATAGTCGGGCTCGTGCGTTCCCAAGTCGCGCCGCGATCGTTCGAGCGAAAGATGCCGCTCAGGGTGCCAGACGCTTCGACGGTCGCATAAACGACATTCGTGTTTGCAGGCGAGATCGAGATGCCGATTCGGCCGAGATCGCCCAGAGGCAGGCCGGAGCGGAGCTTTGTCCACGTATTGCCGCCGTCGGTCGATTTATACATCGCGCTTTCGGGGCCGCCGTTAATGAGCGTGTAAAAATGCCGCCGACGCTGCCATGTCGCGGCATACATAATGTCCGGATTAGAAGGGTCGATAACTACATCGGTCGCACCCGTGTTTTCGGTTCCGGGGATCACTGCTTTCCAAGTTTTCCCGCCGTCGGTGGTTTTATAGAGACCGCGTTCGCCGCCCGGCGACCAGAGCGGGCCTTGTGCCGCGACGAAAACGACATTGCTGTCACGCGGGTCGATCAAGATCTTGCCGATATGCTCCGAGGTCTTGAGGCCCATATTTTTCCAGCTTCGTCCGCCGTCATCCGAACGGTAAACGCCGTCGCCGTAGCCGACGCTTCGCTGGCTATTATATTCACCCGTACCGACCCAAACCGTCGAAGTATTTTTGGGGTCGAGTGCGATCGCTCCGATAGAAAAAGAGCCTTCGTTCTCAAATACGGGCGTCCAAGTTGTGCCGCCATTGATCGTTTTCCAGACTCCGCCGGATGCAGCTGCAGCGTAATATTTGGTCCTGTCGGTGGGGTCAACCGCAAAAGCGTTGATACGTCCGGACGTTACGGCCGGCCCGATCGAGCGGAATTTCAGTCCAGAAAACACACCGGAGGCCATCGGGTCAGGCGTCGGAGTTGGTGTCGGTGCCGGAGTGGGCGTTGCGACAACGGTCGTAACTTTGGTCGAATCTCCGGCCGGGGTCGGTGAAGCAACTGCGGCGGGCGGCGTTTGAGCAAAATATGTTGAAACGGATGTTAGTAATAGACAAACTAACGCAAAAAACAGACGCAATTTATGCACGGCAAAGACTCCTTGGAAATGTTGATTTATCAGATCAGATAACTCGAATTATGGATTGTTTATATAAGGTTTATCAAGCCCACCTGTCGAATGACACGGCTTTCCGGCAAAACGATGTTATAATTTCGCGAATCACCCGCATATCAGATCGCTATGAAACGATGCCCCGAATGCCGACGAGATTATTACGACGATACGTTACTGTATTGCCTTGAGGACGGAAATGCGCTGGTACAAGGCTCGGTGCCATCGCCCGACGAACCGCAGACGGCTGTGTTTGGAGTTCCGCCTTTAGGCGGCTCCGGGTCAGAACCGGGAGCGGTAGCGACTGGGTTCTTGCCAAGTGACGAACCCGCAACCGCTATCTTGCACTCGACAGCAGCTCCGGGCGAGGCTCCGACTTGCGCTCAGATCAATACAACGGACCAAACTGCTATTCTCCGCACCGGAGCGGAGGCCGAGCCTCCGGGATCCATGGGAGGCCTTTCGGAAAAGCGTAGCTTCTCCGCAAATAGAGCGGCAAAGCCGCTGATCGTTTTGGCTGTAGCCGTTGCGATTCTCATTGGCGGATTTTTTGGCTATCGATACCTCTCAGGTTCTGGTGCCAAACAGATCGAATCCATCGCCGTGATGCCGTTTGTTAACGAGAGCGGCAATGCAGATGTCGAATATCTCTCCGACGGAATGACCGAGACGCTGATCGGGAGTTTATCGCAGATCCCGAATCTGTCGGTAAAGGCGCGCAGTACGGTGTTTTTCTACAAAGGAAAGGAGATCACGCCAAAGAAGATCGGCGAAGAATTGGGTGTGCAAGCGGTTTTATTAGGACGGGTCACGCAGCGGGGCGATGACCTGAAGCTCAGTCTGGAACTCGTCAATACACAAACGCAGGACGTGATCTGGAGCGAAACGTACAATCGCAAACAATCCGACCTCGTTACATTGCAGAGCGAGATCGCTAAAACTGTTTCGGATAAACTTCGTTTGAAATTGACGGCGACCGAACAGGATCGAGTGAGCAAGACTAACACGACCAGTTCCGAGGCACAGCAGCTTTACCTAAAAGGGCGTTTTCATTGGAACAAACGAATGACCGCCGACTTTCAAAAAGCCAGAGAGTATTTTCAGCAGGCGATCGCCGCTGACCCGAACTACGCACTCGCCCATACGGGGCTTGCCGACACATTGGCTTTGATGCCTTATTACGACAATTTCAGACCACATGAATATATGCCGCTGGCAAAAAAAGCGGCACAAAAAGCCCTCGAAATTGACCCGAATCTGGCCGAAGCACACGCTTCGCTCGGTCAGATCTTACTCAACTATGATTATGATTTTAAGGGAGCTGAGAGAGAACTAAAGAAAGCGATCGAACTCGACCCGAAGTATTCGTCTGCCTATCAATGGCTGTCAGAGGTCTATCACTATCAGGGAAATGGCGATCAAGCACTATCAGAGATAAATAAAGCGTTGGAACTCGACCCATTAGCGCTGGTAATAAATAACCAAAAGGTTAGAGTGCTTAATTTTAACGGCAAGCGAGACGAAGCGGTTGCTCAATTTAAGAAAACCATTGAGTTATTTCCTGATTCTGCAATGCCTCGCACTAATCTCAGATTTCTTTATGAAGTCAATGGGATGTATTCGGAAGCTTTTGAGCAAGTCCTTGCCCAAAATAAGCGACCGGAACGCATTAAGGACTTGCAACTTGCTTTTGAAAAAGACGGTTATAAGGGTTTTGTGCAAAAAAAATTAGACGAGCAACTAGATGGTCAGAGAACAGACTTGGAGAAAGATAAAAATGCTTATCTGAAGAGTTTTGAAATTGCATTGAACTATACCCGACTCCAAGACAAAGATAAAGCGTTTGAATACCTGAACAAAGCGTATGAGCAACGCGAACCCCAAATGACGGAGATAAAAGTTTTTCCACCATTTAAGTCTCTGCGAGACGACCCGCGATTTAAGGAACTGCTGCGAAAGGTCGGCCTGCCGGAATAGGCTAACCAAACAAACGAGGCAGGCGACGTTGTAGATTTTTGGGCAGGAGAATTTCCATTGCGTCGTCAACAGTTACGATGCCGCAAATATCGCCCTCATCATCGATCACGGGCAGAGCGAGCAGATTGTATTCAGCGATGGTTTGAGCAACTTCTTCGGCGGATTCGGATGGGTGAGCATAGCGAAATTCGCTGCGCATCACGTCTGAGAGCTTATGTTTTGGGTCGGCGAGTATGAGGCTGCGGAGACTGATGACGCCGCAAATTTTCCACGAACCCACATCTTCGATCACATACAGGTAATAGATCATGTTTGGCGTTTCGGCCATTTGCCGCAGGCCTTTGATCGTCTCGCCAACCGTCAGATCTTTCTGAAACACTAAAAACTCGGTGGTCATCAGGCCGCCGGCAGTGTCATTTTCGAAATGCATCAGCTCTGCCACATCTGCTCTTTCATCGATTTCCATCAAGTCGAACAGCTGTTGCGCCTTGTCATTATCCATCTCATCTAGCACGTCTACAGCATCATCAGGCGACATTTCTTCTAGAATGTCTGCGGCCCGCTCGCCGTCTAAACCTTCCAGAATTTGGGCTTGCGTCTCTGTGGACATTTCTTCGAGCGTGTCGGCGGCGATCTCATCATCGAGGCTTTCGACGACCTCTGTGCGGTGGATAGGCGAGAGCGATTCGGCAAGCTGGGCGATCTCGAACGGATGGAGACGCGAGAGTTTGTCTTTTGAAGATTTGAGCTGCACGGTAACGGTCGTCGTGTCGGTGGCTAGATAGCCGACGTCAGCCCAATCTAGCACCTCGACCGCACGGTCGCTACCGTAAAAGCCCTTTGGCATAAGGCGGCGGACAAAGCCCTGCAAGCTCACATCGGCGCCGGACACACGCCAGTCTTCGCCGGTGACGATGAGCTGGACATCATTGACACGAACGACGCGTTTGCCGTCAACGTCGATCAGCTGATTATCTAAAACGTCTTTGCCGAGCAGCACTTCGCCGTCGCGGCGGATGAACGGCGTCAGGTCGAGTACGGCTGAGGTCATCGTCGCTCCGTGCAGGCCGAGGTTTGTAAAATCGCTGCTCGGAATAAAGAAATTGCGGCGGCGAAACCTCGCCACAAGCCCCACGACAGGCGGATACTCTTCGTCGCCGTAGCGAACGATCACGTCTTTGATGACGGCGATCTTTTCGTCGCGGGCGTCAAAAACAGGCTGATTGAGTATCTGCGAGATGTAAAGCATAGGAACAGTTGTCGGTTGTCAGTCGCCGGTTGTCAGTGTGCCGTGACCAACTAAATCCTTACCTCAAATCCTACTACTGACTACCGATAACTGACAACTGACAACTCGGCCAAGCTAAACATTGTTAAATATTTTTGTGTTTTGTGGAAACCTCTCACCATCAAACATTTCTTTAAACAGGCTATAGAACTGGCCAAAGATGGCCGATCCATCGTGTAGATACCCGTCTGCCTACCCTACCAAAATGAAAAAAACATACCTCACAATCATCCTCGTCCTGCTCGCGGCGATCCCCTCGCTCGCACAGGGACGCCAACGTTTTTATGACAATTTTGACACGTCGAGAGGCGTACAGGTAACCCGCCCGGAGTTTGTTCCGGTCGGTGCCAAGTCCAAAACATCTAATACAAAACAATCCGGAGCAAAGTATAGCGCGACCGGCAAAAAATTTGTCCAGCCGACCGTGATGTCGGCTCCGGCAAAACAGTCGCGAATGAGCATTACGGATGGCTATGCGAGCCGCGACCTCAATAATCAACATTACAGCAAGCTGCTGATGAGTTCTGCGGCAAGTATGCATGGTTTTACGACCGGCGACCTGACGATCGATTCATACATTGTCGATTCGAGCCGACGCTACAGCATCGACCCGCTGCTGATCTATTCGCAGATGCACCAAGAGTCGTCGTTCAAGCTCAAGGCCACGTCTAACAAGGGCGCGAGCGGTCTGATGCAGCTCATGCCTGCGACCGCACGGCGGCTAGGCGTAACCAATATCTATGACCCGAAACAGAATATTGAGGGCGGTGTGAAATACATGCGGCTGTTGCTCGATATGTTTGGCCAGGATGTAAATCTGGCACTCGCAGGCTACAACGCAGGCGAGGGAGCCGTCCAAAAATACGGCAACACGATACCGCCTTACACCGAAACTCAAGAATATGTCCGCCGCATTTCGGCCCGATATATGTCGATCTCAGACGGCAGCTACGCACGCAACGTGCAGCGTGTGAGCACGTCGAAAGCCAATAAGCTCGAGCAGAAAACCTCGCGTCCGCTCGCAGTTTACGAGCCAAATCCGGTCGCCATCCGCCTCGCCGATGGTCGGATGAGACTGGTCAATCAGTAGCCAGTAGTCAGTAGTCAGAAAAGATCTTTGCCGACAACCGACAACTGACGACCGACAACTTTCCTTTTCTCCAACTAGTCGAAAAGACTTAGCGGCCGGACGCACCGGCCGCTTTTTTTGCGTCTGTGCGGGTCAGAACCGGGAGCTGTGGCGACTGGGTTCTTTTTTCATTTTATAAAGTCTGACAACGGTGAGACCAACTATAACTCAAAAAATAAACGGCGAGAGCATAGATAAACGCCGAGGATGTTACTCGTCGTGCAATCTGTTACAGATTACCGTGTGAACTATTGTAAATAAACGGGTTAGGGGTTGAATCCCGTCCAGATCCGCGTCTGAGGCCGTCTATAACCCGGAAAATAGCGGTTTGTAACTCCAAAATGACGCTTTGTAACGCCAAAAATGACCCTTGTAATTTTTGTATTTCCACGTATTTTTCCTGACAGCTCTCGGCGTATATCCACCGTCTTGCCGTTAACATCCCGTCTGCCGGGTCAGCGTTCTAAAAATCTTACGCGACCGTCCGCCATGTCCTCCGCAGTCGGCAAAATAAGCAAAGTAATACAAATCGAGAAATATACGTCAAAGTACGCAAAATACGTCAAAGTGAGAAAAGTAGGGTTTCATTACATAACGGAAAATGGAAAATGGAAAATGGAAAATGGAAAATGGAAAGTTAAATTGGAGGCAAGAAAAATGAAAAGACATTGGGAAACATTTGAGGGAAGACAGAATATGCGGACG
>JAYVOS010000243.1:0-1731 GCA_043757775.1 Chloracidobacterium sp.
CCGATCGAGGGGATCACGGCAGAGGTTTTAGCGGAAAATATCAAGCGTTTCGGACATAAAAACGTGCAATACATCGGTGACATCGAGACCGCGACCGAAAAAGTTGTTGCTGGATTGCTCCCCGGCGATCTGGTTATCACGCTCGGTGCGGGAAGTGTAACGAGACTATCAGACGAGATAGTGGAAAAGTTAAAGTCGGCTTAATTTAATTCGATAAATGGCTAAAAAGAAGAAAACTACAGCAAGTTCCAAAACCACGGCAACGCGGGTACGTTCGCGACGCTCGTCTTCTCGTGTGAAGCGTGACGGGGTTTCGGAGATCTTTGGGCGTTTCGGGCTGCCGCTGATCATAAGTGGTGTATTGATCGCCGCTATCGCAGTGCTTGGTTTTACGTTTTACAGCACGGCGACGAACTCCAATTTCTTTAAGGTCAAGACGATAGATGTGCGAGGCAATGACAGGACGAATGCGGATGATATAAAACGCGTGGTTGCGGCGGATGTAGAAAAACCTGGCGTCTGGAACGCTGATCTTGCCGATATTCGCCTGAAAATAGAGAAATTTCCGTTTGTTAAGACTGCGTCCGTTTCGAGAATGCTGCCTGCGGGTATTCGCGTCGATATTGTCGAACGCATTCCGGCCGCGATAGTTCATCTTAAAACAGGTGATTTTCTTATCGACGGGGAGGGAGCGATCTTATCTGCCGGAACACCAAGCGAAAAGGATTTTCCTTTCGTGCTTTACGGCTGGGACGAGGCAAAGACCGAGAAAGCACCGACTGAAAATACTGCAAGGCTTAAAATCTATAAGAAGATGCTGGATGAATGGAAGCAATTTGATCTTGCCTCGCGAGTCAAGCAAGTTGACCTGACAGATGTCAAAGAACCTGCCGCCGTGGTCGAAGATTCGGGCCGTGCGATCTCGATAGTGGTGGCAAAAGACAGCCTTGGGAAAAGTCTTAAAACAGCTATCGAGGCAGTTACCGGAAAAGGTGCTAAGGTCAAATCGGTCAATGCCGGCGGTGTTTATCCGGTCATCCAATACCTCGATTTTGAGGCGATGAAACAGCAGTAGTTTTATTATGAGCAATGAGATACAAGCAGTTGGGTTAGACATCGGTACGAGCCGTGTGCGGTGCGTGATCGGTGAACCGTCCGGTGACGGTAAGATGAATATCGTCGGCGTTGGCGAGGCTGAATCTAAGGGGCTTCGCCGCGGCGTGGTCACATCAACCGAAGCGGTTGCGGAGGCGATCAAAAAAGCTATCAGCGAAGCCGAAAAGATGAGCGGACTCGATGTCGAGTCGGCGACGATAAATCTGTCAGGCGAGCACCTGCGAGGTGAGAATAAGAACGGCGTCGTTGCCGTCGCCGGGGCTGAAAAAGAGATCACTGACGAAGATACTGATCGTGCAATTGACTCCGCTTGTGCAATGCCGCTGACGCCCGGTTGGGAGATCGTCAGCCGTCTGCCTAAGGAATTTATTGTGGACGGGCAGGACGGAATTACCGAGCCGGTCGGGATGACGGGTTCGCGCCTTGAGGCTTTGGTCCATATTGTTACGAGCCCCAGTGCAGTTCGTCAAAACCTGATCAAGGCCGTCACAAAAGCTGGAATAGATGTCGAGCAGCTTATTTTAGAGCCACTCGCCGCCGCTGAGAGCGTGTTGACGGACGACGACAAGGAATACGGTTGCGCCATCGTAAATATGGGGGCTGAGATCACGAGCC
>JAYVOS010000244.1:0-6285 GCA_043757775.1 Chloracidobacterium sp.
AACAACGCCGCTCATTTCCGTGCAACCGCAGACGACATCGAGCGATTTCTGACGAGGCCTGACGCACCGCGTAAACAGACCTCACCGCTCAACACGCCTCCGGGCGACCCGATCGGTAATTAGCTAAATTTGTCGAGATATTTGCAAATGGTTTTTTTGATTTGATGAGTTAATTTGTCAAAAACTCAATAACAGTTGTTCGTCTAAGACCTCAACCAACGCACTACCGCCGTCGGCCAATTTACCAAACAGTATCTCGTTTGCCAGCGGCTGTTTGATTTTTTCGTGGATGAGCCGCGACATTGGGCGGGCACCGTAACGCGAGTCAAAACCGTGAGTTGCGAGCCATTCGCGGGCATCTTCGGTGAGTTTTACCAGAACACGTTTTTCGGCAAGCTGGCCGTTGAGCTCCTTAATAAATTTATCGACGATCAGTTTGATCACCTCAAGATCGAGAGCCTTGAACGGCACCCAAGCATCGAGCCGGTTGCGAAACTCAGGCGTAAATGTCCTCTCGATCACGCCTTTGGCGTTGCCCTTTGTGTCCGAACTGTTGCGGAAACCGACGCCACCTGAAGAAAGCTCCCTGGCACCGGCATTTGTCGTCATTATCAGAATGACGTTGCGGAAATCAGCTTTCTTGCCGTTGTTGTCGGTGAGCGTCGCCGAATCCATAACTTGCAGCAGCAAATTAAATAGATTCGGATGGGCCTTTTCGATCTCGTCTAAAACCAATACGGCGTGCGGCGTGCGCATTATTGCCTCGGTCAGCAGACCGCCCTGATCAAATCCGACGTATCCAGGAGGGGCACCTATAAGCCGTGAAACCGTGTGTGGCTCGGCGTATTCGCTCATATCAAAACGAATAAACTCAACACCGAGGCTCTCTGCAAGCTGCTTCGAAACCTCAGTTTTTCCTACACCGGTCGGCCCGGAGAATAAAAATGATCCGACGGGTTTTGTCTCATGACCCAATCCGGCTCGCGAGATCTGGATTGCATCGACAATCGCATTGATCGCCTCGTCTTGTCCAAAAATAGCTTTCTTGATGTCATCACGCAGAGTTTTTAAACGCGAGCGTTCATCGGCCACGACCGTCTTCGGCGGTATTTTCGCCATTCGCGCAATGGTATTCTCGACCATCTGAACCGATACTTTTTTCGGACGACGGCTCGCAGGTAGCAACTTGACCGACGCACCGACCTCGTCAATAACGTCAATGGCTTTGTCCGGTAAAAATCGGTCGTTGATATACTTACCCGAAAGCTCAGCGGCGGTCTTGAGCGACTCGTTACTGTATTTTACGCCGTGATGCTGTTCATAAAACTTCTTGAGGCCTTTGAGAATTTGATAAGTCTCGTCAACCGTGGGCTCGTTAATATCGATCCGCTGAAAACGCCTCGCGAGGGCTCGGTCACGGTCAAACGCAGCTTTATATTCGGCGTGCGTCGTCGAACCTATGCATCGCAGTTCACCGGCCGCGAGTGCCGGTTTGAGAATATTTGACGCATCCATTGAACCACCCGAAACCGCTCCGGCACCGACAATGGTGTGGATCTCGTCGATAAATAGGATCGCATTTTCTTCTTTTTTTATATCGTTGATGATCGCTTTGAAGCGCTGTTCGAAATCACCTCGATAACGCGTTCCTGCCAAAACAGCTCCCATATCGAGAGCGAACACCTTCGCACCCTGCAATACATCAGGAACATCACCCTCACTGATCTTGAGCGCCAGGCCTTCAGCCAGAGCAGTTTTTCCCACCCCAGGTTCGCCTACATAGAGCGGATTATTTTTCTTGCGGCGACACAGCACCTGGATGGTGCGTTCGATCTCAGCCATGCGACCGACTATCGGGTCGATCTCACCGGCGGCGGCTTTTGCGACTAACTCTACACAGAAACTTTCGAGCGGCTTTCCTTGCTGCCGTCTGCCAACACCGTGTTCAAAATCTTCGTCTTCGTCAAGGTCATCAATGCCGCCGCCAAAAGGTTCGCCAAACTCGACTTTTGAAATGCCGTGCGAGATATAATTGAGAATGTCTAGCCGCGTAACACCTTGCTGCAGCAATAGATACACAGCATACGACTGCTCGGCTTGATAGATAGCCGCAAGTATATTACCGCCGTCCACAGCCTGTTGCCCGCTGCCCTCGGCCTGCAAAACGGCATAAGAGATCGTAGATTGAAACGTCGTCGTCAGCTCCGGCATCGCTTTGACATCGGGAGGCATTTTTTCGATCACGTTCGCAAAATACTCCTGCAAAGCGCATCCTATCTCGTCGAGTTCGGCTCCGCAATTGAACAGTATCTCTCGCGCCGCCGAATCCTCAAGCAACGCAAAAAGCAGGTGTTCAAGCGTTACAAATTCGTGTTTATGCTTGACGGCTTCATCTACTGCAAAATTAAGTGTTTCTTCTAATTCTCGCGTTAACATGTGTAATGATTATCTTAGCAGTTTTCGCGTGATTGAAAAGAGAAGTGGAAAGTCAAACAAATCTAACGCCGTCAGGATGGATCTGCGATATGTAAATTTGAAAATCTATTCCAGTCTTCTCATACACAGTACGCATTGCAGAGCCAACATTTTCCGCTTTAACGCTCGTTTCGCTCAACATAAAAACGGAAGGTCCTGAGCCAGAGATGCCGCCGCCGAGAGCACCTGCGGTCAGACACGTGGTTTTTATTTCGTTAAATTTTGGTATCAGCGAACTACGAACCGGTTCGACGATCGTATCGACCATCGAGCGCGAGATCAGGCCATAGTCGCCTTTGGCAAGTGCCGCGACGAGCGAACCGAGATTACTCCAATTTTGAACCGCGTCAGCGAGCGGAACTTGTTTAGGTAAAATTGCACGAGCCTCCAACGTTTTGATCTCGATCTGGGGATGAATGACGGTTGCGAACATCGGCGGAAAATCCAGTGTGACAATATCGAGGGGATCGAGCGACCGCACAAGCGTAAAACCACCGTAAATACATGGCGCCAAATTGTCAGCATGACGAGACCCAGACGCGACCATCTCACCGGCAATCGCCAGATCGACAAGCTCTAGTTTCGAAAATCTATCACCGATCAGACGGTTTGCCGCAACAACTGCACCGCACGAACTCGCCGCACTCGATCCGATGCCGCTGCCCGGCATTATGTGTTTTGTTATCTCAACCTCAAATCCATGATTGAGACACGCAGCATTGATCAATGCGGTTAGTGCAACACCCGCGACATTTTTTGCCGGATCAGTCGGCAGATCGTAATCATCACGATTGATGATCCGCACAGTCGGTTTGTCGATCTTGCGCACGGTCATCTCGTCACACGGCTCCGCGAGAGCAAAGCCGAGACAGTCAAAACCGCATACGACATTCGAAACCGTAGCGGATGCCAATACACTAATTTCGTTCATATTTTCGCGAAATAATGCGAACCGTAATAATATCTATAATTTAATAAGTTTTACTGTTAACGATTCGCCGATGCACTACTTTAGCACAAACCGAAAATCGCCTCACGTTTCATTTCGCGACGCCGTTTTGAACGGCCAACCGGATGACAAAGGATTGTATTTTCCCTCGGAGATTCCACGGCTCGCAACTGAGTTTTTAGGTGATTTCAAAAACCTCTCAAACGAACAGATCGCATTTAATGTAATACGCCCATATATCAACGGCGAAATACCTGACGAAACACTTTTTGAGATATGTCTCGAAACGGTCAATTTTGAGTTTCCGCTCGTCCCGATTACGAAACGCATCTCGACTCTCGAACTTTTTCACGGGCCGACGCTTGCATTTAAAGATGTCGGTGCAAGATTTATGAGCCGGTGTCTGCGGTATTTTTCGAGTAATACGACAAATAAAACCATTGTCATCGTTGCTACCTCAGGCGACACGGGCGGTGCCGTCGCAGCAGGATTTCATGGAGTTGAGGGTATCGAAGTTGTAATTCTGTACCCGAGCGGCAAGGTCAGTAAGGTGCAGGAGTTGCAATTGACCACGCTGGGCGGAAATGTAACTACATTGGAATTACATGGTAATTTTGATGATTGCCAAGCATTGACAAAACGAGCCTTGGCTGACGGCGATCTGCAATCTCAGGTACAGTTAACGTCAGCAAACTCGATCAACGTCGCCCGCTGGCTGCCGCAGCAGTTTTATTATTTTTACGCTCTGAAACAATGGGACGGCGAACCGCCTGTCATCTCGGTACCGAGCGGTAATTTTGGGAACCTCGCATCCGGTATTTTCGCAAATATCTCCGGTTTGCCTATAAAGAAATTCATTGCTGCGTGCAATGCCAATGATGTAGTGCCAAGGTTTTTGCAGACGCAAAATTACGAGCCGCACCAGTCCGTTGCGACGCTTTCAAATGCTATGGACGTAGGTGCCCCGAGCAATTTTGTGCGTATCCTTGAAATTTTTGACAACAATTTCGTCGATCTAAAAACAAAGCTCGAATCCGTGAGTATCAGCGACGCGGCGACCGCGGCGACAATGCGGGAGGTGTACGAAAAACACAATTACATCCTTGACCCCCATGGTGCCGTTGGTTATCGGGCACTGGCAGACCATTTAGATCAGCATCAAGCGGAGCGTGGAATTGTGCTCGAAACGGCTCATCCGATGAAATTCGATTCGGTAAATGAGATACTCGGAACGCAAGGGCAGATTCCGGATTCGGTCACGGAGCTATTTGGAAAAGAAAAAATGAGTATCAAAATGGGCGACGATTACGATGCATTGCGGGAAATTTTAATAAGCAAGATATGAAGGTTTTGAAATTTGGCGGCTCGTCGGTTGGCAGCGTCGAGTTAATTGAACAGGTGGCCGCAATCATTCGCGAAGCAGTAGCAACTGACGATTGCGCCGTCGTCTGCTCAGCAATGCAGGGCACAACTGATGCTTTGATCGAAGCCGGCCGCTCTGCCGAAAATGGTGACGATGGGTATATCGAGATACTGAGCAATATCGGCGAGCGTCACGTGAAGGCGATAAAGACGCTGTTTGATGACGACTGCAATCTGCCAATCCTCGATTTTGTCGAACTGACTATAAAAGAGCTTGAAAACCTATGCGAAGGCGTCCGTCTTATCCGCGAACTCTCTCCAAAAACTCTCGACCGCATCCTCAGTTTTGGCGAACTCGTTGCGTCACGAATCGTCTCAGCGAAGCTCGCCATTGATGGGTTGGTCAACGAATGGAGCGACAGCCGTCTGCTGATCCGGACGGATTGCAATCATGGCTCAGGGGCGGTAGATTTTGTTGAAACCAACAAGCGAATAAAGGAATTTTTTGAAAGATCAACGGAAAAGCTTCATATTTTTCCAGGCTTTATCTCGTCTGATGCCGGAGGTCATACAACGACATTAGGACGCGGCGGTTCTGATTATACGGCGGCAATTTTGGCTGCTGCGATTGATGCTGATGTCCTGGAAATATGGACAGATGTTTCGGGTATGATGACCGCTGATCCGCGTTTTGTGCGTAACGTCCGTCAGATCTCACATATTACTTATCGCGAGGCGATGGAGCTGTCGCACTTTGGAGCCAAGGTCATTTATCCTCCGACTATCCAGCCGGTGATGGCAAAAAGCATCCCGATCCTTATCAAAAATACGTTTGAACCCGAGCACAAAGGCACGCTGATCGAGGCCGAATCGTCCGCCGGAAAAGAGACGATCCGTGGCATCACAAGCATCGACAATATTACTGTTCTCAATCTCGAAGGCAGCGGCATGGTCGGCATTCCAGGATTTTCCAAACGCCTATTTGATGCTCTATCGCGTACCGCGATCAATGTCATTCTAATCACGCAAAGCTCTTCGGAACATTCGATCTGCGTCGCCGTCGAAGAAAAATACGCCGAGATCGCAAAGCTCGCTGTCGATCTTGAGTTCGAATACGAGATAAATGTCGGCCGCATCGATCCTCTCCGCGTCGAAAGCGGATTTTCGATACTCGCTCTCGTTGGCGACAATATGAAGGCTCGCACGGGCGTCAGCGGCAAGATGTTTACGACGCTCGGACACAATGGCATCAATATTCACGCGATCGCCCAAGGCTCGAGCGAGCGCAATATCTCGGCGATCATTTCGTCGAAAGACGTGCGAAAAGCCGTCAATACTCTGCACGAAGAGTTTTTCTCAGACGGCAATAAGCAGATCAATCTATACATCGCGGGCGTCGGCACGGTCGGCGGCAAGCTGATCGAACAGATCCGCACGCAGCATCAGCATTTGCTCGACGATATGCGGCTAAATCTGCGAGTCGTCGGCCTTGCTAACAG
>JAYVOS010000245.1:0-1722 GCA_043757775.1 Chloracidobacterium sp.
GCTCGGTGAGATCAGTAATAAGAACGTAAAAACCCCTAACCTCTCCGCCTTCGGCAATATCAGGTGTGTAAGAAAACTGAACAAATCGCTTGCCGGCCGTTGGATAGTCAACCGTGGTCTCGATTGAGCATGCCTCGCCGGCAAGCACCTGCTCGACCTTTGGCTTTAGTATTTTATAAACTTTCAAGCCGAGCAGCTCGCGCATGTGCCTGCCAATGATTTCGCTCTCGGGTTTTCCGAACCATTCGGTATATTGATGGTTGACGAAACTATACCGATGCTCTTTATCTATGTACGAGATTAGCCCTGGAACCGAATTCGTTATGATACGAAGCTGATTTTCGCTGCGGCGTACTCGTTCCTCAATATTTTTCTTGTCGGTGATATCGATGTCGACGCCATACATGCGCACAGGTTTTCCGGACTCGTCCCTCTGAATCGTAGCGTTCGATTCGATCCATTTTAGTCCACCGCTTTTTTGAACGATCCGAAACATGTCGGTGTGACTATCATCGGTGGACCCGAGTCTTTCCGCCAGACTAAGCTTTGCCCTATTGCGGTCGTCAGGGTGCATATGCGAAAGCCAAAAATCCTCATCGGGATTACCTTCATGCGGATTTGCATCGTAGATCCGCCACATTGTCTCGGACCAATAGGTCCGGTCGGTCGCCACGTTCCAGTCCCAAACGCCGACGTTTCCAGCTTCCTGCGCAAGAGAAAAGCGCGCTTCAGATTCGCGTACGGCTTGTTCGACACGGTCGCGCTCGAGCCGCGCCATGACGCGATCCGTGAGTTGGCGGGCAAGCACTATCTCATCCTCACGCCAGTCATGCGCAGATGATTTATAGAACGCTACTGAAAATCTCCATTGCCCCTCCTTAACTGCTGGCACCACAATAAATGAGCGGATCCTCAGATTATCGAAATTTTTCTTTTCGATAATACGCGGATCCGCATCTGTATCGCTGATCACAAAATTGTTTCCGGCGACGAGCCCTTTCTGAAATTCATCGGGCAAATACTCGGACAGAGAATAAAGACCGACCAGACCGGGTACGTCCGGCCGGTGCCAATCGTGAGATATGAGCGCTGTGTTCCCGGTTTCGTCGATATCGATAAGGGCGCAGGCTGAAAGCCCCATATACGTGCCAATCTTTTCGACGACGGAGCAAATCATCTCGTCTGTATCAGCTATCTGAGTCAGATCGTCAGCAACCGAGGCCATGAGTTGGGTGTCCATTTGGGCTTGCCGGCGTTCGGTGATGTCCCTGTGAACGCCGACCCATTCGCGGATTTCCCCGCTGGGATCCAGCACCGGCACGGCCCGAATGGAACACATCCGCCACTCTCCATCGCGCCGCCGCAACCGGTGTTCAAACTCAAACACCCGCTTTTCCGCGACGGCAAGATTCCAGGCGTCGAGGGTCGTCTGCACGTCCTCCGGATGCACGGCTTTCGACCAGCCGAACCCTTGATAATCCTCCTGGCGTTGGCCAGTGAATGCTCCCCAGGCGATCTGCTCGCCCTCCATCTCTCCCTCGGCATTGTTGGTCCAGATGATGTCGCTCACCGCGCCGGCGGCCGCCCGAAAACGTTCCTCGCTCTCGCTCAACTCTTCTTCCGCCGCTTTACGCCGGATCCATTGCGCAATCCCTTCCGCGATGGGAGCAAGTTCGTCGAGCACCGTTTCGGAAAGTGGGTGGCGGGCAAACATCGCCATGA
>JAYVOS010000246.1:0-6257 GCA_043757775.1 Chloracidobacterium sp.
GAAAGATCGCTCCGTCCCGATATCTGCCAGAGGCAGGTTAGTCCCGGCTTTACACTAAAACGCCGTTTTTGCCAGCATTCCTCAAGTTTTGATACGTCGCGGATCGACAATGGCCTGGGGCCGACGAGACTCATGTCACCGAACAACACGTTAAATAGCTGCGGCAGTTCGTCGATACTGAATTTTCTCAGTATCTTGCCGACACGCGTAACTCTCGGGTCGTTTTTGATCTTAAAGATGGGGCCTTCCTTTTCATTTAGATGTTCGATCTCCGCCATACGCGATTCCGCATCAGTGGTCATGGTCCGAAATTTTATCATTTGAAAGCGCCGCTTGTTGTAACCCATTCGCTCTTGAATAAAAAAGGCCGGCCCCTTTGAGTCGAGCTTAATTAGAACGGCAACGATAGCGAACAGCGGCAGCCCCAATACGATCAAGGCGGTCGAGCCAACAAAATCGATGATCCTTTTAATCTCAGTTCGCCAGCAGAATGGCGGCGTACTTATTAGCGACAGCAGCGGCATGCCCTGAAAATCGGCTGTATGTGTCTTGGCCAAATTCTGCGGAAAAAAATCGGAAAGCAGGTGTACGGTAATTCCCTGTTCTTCGAGCCTGTCAATGGCTACTTTTATCTGGTCGTACTGAGATTTTATCGGAAGAGCAATGGCAACATCGACTATCACACGATCATTAAGGATCGTTGCCAATTCCTCAAAGTTTCCAAGCCATGGACATCCCGCAATTTTCTTGCGAAAGTTAACACCGCTGTCGAGAAACCCAATGATCTTATACCCCAGCTCCGGCGTTCCGTTAATGATGTCGATCAGCTGTTCAGCCCTCGTACCGCCACCTATTACGAGCATTGTCTTAGAGTTCATGCCGCGTCGGCGCAACGTATGCGACATTCGATAAACCGTCATTCTGAGGGCGCTTACAAAAACTAGAGCGACGAAGAAAAAAAGAACGACTGTAAAGATAGTGATCGTCGCCCACCCGGCGAGCTGGGCGGCGACAAGTAGAGCTAGAGAGCAAATGCCGATCCCTTTGACAGTTGCTCCGATCACGTCGTCGATCTTTCTGAGACGATACGAATGATATAGGCCGTAGGCCTTAAAGCAGTAATGCCACGTTATGAGCAAAACACCGCAGAGTAACGCATTCGACAATTTGACCCGCGTCACCATAAAGTTTTCGGTGTAAACAGCAACGCCCGACTGGTTTCCGGGTGCATAGATCAATACGATCGATACGACCAGCGACAAAAGCAGCAGACCGAGATCCATGCAATTCAAAAACAGAAGTGATAGTTGTCCTTGGAGAAAACTCATGTGTTTTTACAGTCGAAATGGATCGATAATTCCCTGTTTTGTCCGTGTTCTATCGTCATCGAAGAAGAGAGCCTAACGGGCCTACCAGCGGCACCAACGCCGCGATCCGGACGATACGCTCGATCTTGCTAAGTGTGTTTCGCGGAACGAAAACAATATCACCAGATCGAAGCGTCATATCATTTTCCAGATCTGACGTTTTCTTTATGCTCTTGAGGTCTAAAGTGCGAACCTCTGCATATTCGTCGTTTAGCCGCCGAAATACGACGATCTGATTACTCTTTGCCGACTCCTTGAATCCGCCGGATATTAAAATGGCCTGCAGCGCCGTGATATTCTCACGCAACTCGATCCTGCCCGCAGTGGCGACCTCGCCGGAAACAACGATGTAAGGCTTTTGAAATTCGCGTAGGAACAGGTTTACTTCAGGATCTTTGAGTCTTGCGCTAGCCTTATCAATGATCTTTTGCTGGGCTTCCTGCAGTGTCTGTTCTCCGAGTTTCAAATCGCCAACGATCTGAAGACCGACATAGCCATCCGGCTGGATCGTCACGGTCTGATTAAATTCCGGTGTGTATCTATATGTCACCTCGACTACATCGCCGGGAACTAACCGGTAGCGATCCTCCGTGTGAGGTTTAAGAACCGGTTTTTCCTCAGTCGGCCTCGAGACGCGACCCGAGGTCGATGTCGATGTGGTCTGCGCAGAGGCAGTTCCGATGACGATTAGTAATCCTAATATTGCAGTAATAAATCGCATGTATTTTGTCTATATTCGCTTGTATATCCAATTGGGTATCGGATAACGTCGTTTGTTTAGGACGCAGCCGAGTACGTTTGCCTCGGCCATTTCTATCGTATTGAGTGCATTGCGGACTTGCTCCTTTCGCGTATTTTCCGCCGAGACTACCAGGACGACCCCGTCGACCGCCGATGCAATATATGCGGCATCGCCGGATTCCTTTATCGACGGACAGTCAACCAGTACGTAGTCATACATATGCCTGAGTGTCTGGAGATTGCTAATGCCCTGATCCAACTCGCTGCCTGCACTTGTAGAAGCGAGCGCCTGACTTTCTCCAAAGTCATCAAATTGATCGTCGTCGCTCTTAAGGACGTGGAGGTATGGAATGTCCGTTTTACAGCAATACCGCGGTAGCTGTTGGCTGTGGAAAATATCGATCTTTTGCAGCGTATCAACGTCAGTAATTATCGTCAGCTTTTTGGTTCTGCCAGCGAGCTCGGTCGCAAAAGACTCGGTAACGTAGCTCACGCCCTCGCCGGAAACTGCCGATGTGAAAGCGATAACCTGAGAATCGACGTTTTGGCGGCCCGGTTTGATACCGCGTAAGAATAATTGAATATACGAATTCATAATATTAGACTGCGATCAGGATAAAACCTTCCAAATAAATCCCTGCCGACGCTTTGCCCCTTGGATCCGGCTGGGATCCATTATCGTTTTGGCCCGGACGCCCTGCCGAGGCTTGACTTCATCAATTATGTTTACGTGGGACACCTCATCAATCACTGCGAATGGCTGCATTACGACTTCGTCAACCAGACTGACATCCATCATTTCATCCGAGCTGATAAATTGCGGTTCTATCTTCCGTATATAACTGGCCTCGGTCATATCGTCTGGCGTTACTCGATGCGGTTTGACCTCTTTAATGATTCTGGTATCGATCGCATCGTCGGCACGGACCGGTCGTTGCGGCGGGGCATTATCGACAACGAAGGCCTCCATCACCGGTTTAGAATGAATACGTTCCAGCGGTCCAGACTCTTCGACGCCGGCTTTGTCTACCATCCCCTGTTCACTGACAACGGGAATATCGTCGATCAGCTCCGAGATCAAATAAGCTCTCTTCCTCGCCAACGCCTTGTCGAGCGGCAGCGTTGCAAGAACGGGGTACCCCGCAAAGGCCTGAAGTTCGCGAGGCGTAAGAAAAGTTTCGCGGAGAAGTTCCATGATGAATGCCGACCCGAACGCCAGTAGCAGACCCGAGATCAGACCTATTACCAGCACCAGGATCTGCCCGTTATGATTTGGATTTTGGGCGACAATAGGAGCTTCGGCGATCGAAATATTCGTTATCTTCTTTTGGTCGAGTGCATCTTCGATCTGGGACTCTTCCTGTTTACGCGAATATAGTTGGTATGTCTCCTCGGTCTGTTTTACGTTTCTGGAGAGTTCGTTGTGTATCGCGGTTGACCCTGCTAATTCGGTGATCTTCGCCTGATATTGCTGAACCTGCTCTTCAAGGTTCTTTCGCAAAGCCAAATTGCCGGCCTGATCGACTTTTACATTAGCAAGCTCGGTTTCCAGCGGCTGTCGCAGCGGGTTTATGTCCGAAGCCTGCTCAACGGCGGTCGATCCGGTAGCTTTTTGCAACGCTTCGGTCGTTTCGTGGATCTGATCATCGACCTCGCGGACCGCACGGTCCTCCGGTCGAAATTTTGCAAGCATTTGGATCCGCCGGTTCTTGAGTTCGACCAGCATGGTATTAAGCCGTTCAACAGAGTATTGGTTTGGCAGGACTTTACTCTGCGTAACAACCCGGCGATCCATTCCTGCGAGTTGTGTATCGAGAGCGGTTATTCGCTTATCGTCCTGGGCGATCTTTCCGTTGAGGTCTTTGAGTTTTCCGCTAACGTCCGTGAGCTTAGTTAGAATGAGTTCTTTCTGACGGTCTATATCGACGGCATCCTTTTGCTGTTCAAAGTTGGAGATCTTATTCTCCGCCGATTTCAGGTCGCCTTGATATTGGTTCGCCTGAGTTTTGAAAAAATCTGAGGTGCCCGGCGGCCGGTGCAGCTTGAGGTGCTTATCCAGATAAAGTTCACCCAGTTTGTTGAGAACGAGAGCGGCTGTTTGCGGCGATGTCGAACTGTAGCTGACCTCGATAAAGTTGGCCTTTTTTAAGGGAGCGAGAACTAGATCCTTTTCTAGTTTGTAAACGGCCGATTCAATGTCAGAGTCCGTTACGCCTCTTTCTGTATCTTTTGGTCGAGCCAGATTCGTCTGCTTGACGACCTCCATCAAGAGGTCACGGCTTTTGATCAGCTCCATCTCCGAGGTTAGGACCGACTCAGAAACTTCGCCGCCTTCCGCTACGACCTGTTCATCTTTCCCTGTTGTAACTGGTGTTTCGACACGTACATTTTTTATGTAAAACTTCATCCTCGATTCATACTTCTCAGGTGTTCGCCAGGCGAATACACCGGTAGCGACAACACTCGTGAGAAGCGTGAGGATGATCAACCATTTTCGGTTGAACAGCCCCGCGACGATATCACGCAGTCCCAGACTGGAGGATGATAATTGCCCTATCTGGGCGTCATTTTTGTTGGTTATCGACATTGTTCCTAACCAATAAAAGGGTCAATGGGTGGAAGGTTCCAAGATTCTGATTCAGGGGTTAGATCTGAGTGGCCACCGAAGCGGTACGGTTTGGTGCAAACAGTCGGCTCGGGGCGGGTTTTGCGGCAATTTCTTTAGCCTTCCATGCCCAGAGAGCCGACTCAACAAATTGCACTATTGACGACGCAAAGACCTCTCTACCAAAGCGCTCGGCGTGTCTTCGTATTGCGTTAGGATCCCATGACCGACGTTCGAAATCCTCGATGGCCGCCATTAGAGACTCCGGCTCTTGTTCGTCGAAAAAAACACCTGTTTTGTTTTCGACCACGGTTTCCGTAGCGCCGCCTGCACGATATGCAATGACCGGGCGTCCGGCGGCATTTATCTCGAGCGGCGTCATGCCAAAATCCTCTTCGCCTGGGAAAAACAATGCTTTGCAACGGCCGGCGTAATCGGCTACGACCTCGTCATCGGCGCGGCCCAGAAATTCCGTTTGCGGCCCCGCGATGCTTTCCAGTTCGCGCCGGGCCGGGCCATCACCTATCACGATCAGCCTCCGCCCAAGCCTCTTACAAGCCTCAACAGCAAGATCAAGACGCTTATAGGGTGCCAGCCTCGACAAGATCAAATAGAAATCGTCATCCGATTCGGCCCCCTTGAATCGCATCGTATCGATAGGCGGAGGAATTACTATCGAATCACGTCCGTATGCTTGAGCGATCCGGTCAGCCACTACGCCGGAATTTGCGATGTAGTAGTCCGGCCTTCGCGAAGCCGCGAGATCCCAACGCTTGAGAAGTGCCAGCAGTACCGGTAGGACTCGTTTTGTAATGCCGCCAAAATTCTCTCTTTCGGCATAAGCCTCAAACCTCCAAACCCAACGCATCGGCGTGTGGCAATAGCAGATATGGATCGCATCCTTACGCTTACGAACTCCCTTTGCATAACCTGAACTGCTGCTGATGATCAGGTCATATTCGGTCAGATTCAGCGTCTCGACGGCCAGTGGATACAGAAGAAAGAAAAAACGGTGATTTTTTTCGGTTATCTTCAGATGCCGCAGCCATGACGTAACTATTCCCGGCTTCTGGTGGATATCGACTGTTGTGACAAGGGTTGACGACGGAAACATGTCATGCAGTTCCTGCGCCACCTTCTCGGCTCCGCCTTGCTGAATAAAATAATCATGAACTATTGCTATCTTCATAGTTTTTCCTATGCACCTGCACTCAACTGCGTCTGAACTCGGGGCGACGGTAGGGTTATCATTGTCTCGACAAGGATCACTTGAAATTTGCGCATAAATCGTTCGGCGTTCAGGTGCCTTTCTACCTTTTCCCTGGATCGATCTTTGAAAAGTTTGCGGAGTTGGTCGTTTTTATTCATTGTTGTCATGGCGTCGATCAATTGCTTTTTGTCGCCAAAATTAATGAGCAAGCCGTTGTGTTGATGCTCGATCATCTCCCGCGTACCGCCAACATCAGTCGCGATAATTGGCGTTCTGCAAGCCATCGCCTCGATCGCCACCATTACGAACGCTTCGCTTAGGGAATTTATGACTA
>JAYVOS010000247.1:0-1718 GCA_043757775.1 Chloracidobacterium sp.
TGAGGGAAACTCAGTCTACAGTATTCAGATGAAAATTGGAAGATGCGGGTTGGAATCTATTCCGACGCTGTTTACCTACGCGGATTTTGCATTTGCGATCAGCGTGGGGTATTTGCCGCTCCAGCAGGCGGAGCAGGTGGTGGATGTGTCGAGGCCGATGGCATCTAACATGCCTTCGAGGGAGAGATAGCCGAGACTGTCGGCACCGATGTATTTGCCGACCTCTTCGACAGACATCTGGGCGGCGATGAGGTCTTTGCGGTGCGGCGTATCGACGCCGTAATAGCATGAGTGTGCGGTAGGCGGACACGAGATACGCATGTGGACCTCTTTCGCACCGGCGTCTCGTACCATCTCAACTATCTTTTTAGAAGTCGTGCCTCGAACTATCGAATCATCAACCAGCACGATTCGGCGGCCGTTTATGAGATCCTTGATAGGGTTGAGCTTGAGCCGCACGCCAAACGAGCGGATCGACCGCGACGGCTCAATAAACGTCCGGCCGACGTAGTGATTACGGATGATCGCTTGACGAAAATTGATACCGGATTGGTGGGCGTAACCGATGGCGGCGGCAACGCCTGAGTCCGGCACAGGCACGACGAGGTCAGCGTCGCAGGGTTGCTCGATAGCGAGCTGCTTGCCCATTTTATGACGCGATTCGTTTACTGACTTACCAAAGATGGTCGAATCCGGACGCGAAAAATACACGTGCTCGAAAGTGCAGACCGAATGCTTTTTGACTTCGAATGGCATCGACGAATGTACGCCGTCGGCATCGATAATAAGCATCTCGCCGGGCTCGACCTCGCGAATATATTCCGCGTCGATCAGGTCGAAAGCACAGGTTTCGGACGCGACGCACCAGGCGTCCTGAAATTTTCCCAACACCAGCGGACGGAAACCACGGGGGTCGCGAACAGCGATAAGAGCGGTCGGCGTCAGAAACAGGAGCGAAAAGGCACCCTCAGTGTCGCTCAAAACCTTTTTGATCGCCTCGACGACATCTTTTGCAGGCGTGCGGGCAATGCCGTGGAGAAGGGTTTCCGTGTCAGATGTCGAGGAAAAGATCGCCCCGTTTCGCTCAAGCTCGCGGCGGCGTGCCTCGGCGAACGGCAGGTTGCCGTTATGACAAACTGCCACTTGGCCGTGCTGACAAGTGACCGAAAAAGGTTGGACCTCGTCGATGGTATTTTTTCCCGAGGTTGAATAACGAGTGTGACCGATAGCACTCTTCCCCGGCAACGTTTCGAGCACCGCAGGATTTAGCACGTCGGCGACGAGCCCGATCGCACGATGCTGATGCAGTTCGCCGTTGTCAGCCGCGACTATCCCGCAGGCCTCCTGTCCACGATGCTGTAGAGCAAACAGCCCCAGCTGCGTCAGCGCCGAGGCCTCAATATGGCCGAAAACGCCGAAAATACCGCATTCCTCGTGAAGTTTGTCGAGAATGAGTTCCATCTAAATAAATCTTAAAACATTTTCACCACAGAGGCACAGAGGACACTGAGAAATCAAAACTCAGTGCTCGCTGTGTCTCTGTGGTGAATTCTTAATCTGCCGGGAGAATCCTTCCGCGGCATTCGCCGAAGCCGATGCGGCGGAAACCTTCGCGTTCGCAGAAGCCTTTCATTATTATCTCGTCGCCGTCTTCGAGAAAGCGGCGGGTTTCGCCGTTGGGGAGTTCGATGGGTTCGGTTCCTCGCCATGAAAGTTCG
>JAYVOS010000248.1:0-6240 GCA_043757775.1 Chloracidobacterium sp.
GGTAACGAGTTTCGCTCCGAACGTCTGGATCATGAACGGAGACGGCGGCAATCCACGACAATTGACGCAAAACGACGGCCGGTATCCGGCGGTCTCGCCCGATGGCCGCTACGTTGTTTATAGTGGTACGACCGATATTTGGCGGATCGACATTGACGGCGGCAACCCCAAACAATTGACCAACAATGGGGGCTATTTTCCGAACATATCGCCTGATGGGCGCTCGGTAATCTATACATCGAGTGCTTCGGGCCCTCCCAACCTTTGGAAAGTCTCGATCGATGGCGGTGAACCTGTGCGGCTCACAGACTATACTTCAGGTAAAGGAGTCGTTTCGCCCGACGGAAAGTCGATTGCCGGAATCTACCGTGAGCAGCAGAACTCCCCGTATAGAATTGCCATCATTCCGTTTGAAGGGGGACAGCCGACCAAGCTGCTCGATTTTCCCGCCGTCGTCAACACGGTAGGCTCCAACACGTTAGGGCAGGCGGTTCGTTGGCTGCCCGATGGCCGCTCGCTTGCGTACATCGTCACTCGCGACGGCGTCTCGAATATCTGGAGCATGCCGATCTCCGGCGGAGCTCCAAAACAGTTGACCAATTTCACCACAGATCAGATCGCGTGGTTCGACCTCTCCCGCGACGGCAAGCCAACCCTCTTCTCACGCGGAGCCACAACCAAAGACGTCGTCCTGATCAGCGGATTCAGAAAATGAGCGATGACCAAGGTTAAGTGCGGTTGAGAAAGCAGAGTTGAAGTGTTTGAAAGTAACTTCGGAGCGGTTGTAAGTAGCCGTGGAGTGTTTGAAAGTAGCTTTGGAGCGGTTGTAAGTAGCTTTGGAGCGGTTGTAAGTAGCCGTGGAGTGTTTGAAAGTAGCTTTGAAGCGGTTGTAAGTAGCCGTGGAGTGTTTGAAAGTAGCTTTGGAGCGGTTGTAAGTAGCCGTGGAGTGTTTGAAAGTAGCTTTGGAGCGGTTGTAAGTAGCCTTGGAGCGGTTGAAAGTGACTGCGGAGTGTTTGAAAGTAGCTTTGGAGCGGTTGTAAGTAGCTTCGGAGCTATTTGAACAACCTGCTTTGTCTTATTCGTACCTCAAACACTCGATAGGGTCTAATTTCGAAGCTTTTCGAGCCGGCAGGACACCGAACACCAGACCGACGTTGATGGAGACGCTCAGGCCGGCGATGACAGCCCAGGCGGGGACTTGAGCAGGTATGCTCGGGATGAGCAGCATTATTAGGTTGCTGATGCCGATGGCTATCACCGTGCCAATAACGCCGCCGAAGAAGGTGTGTGTCGTCCTGAAAAAAGTATCCCTAACAAGATGAACTCGACGAATTTCGTGAGTGTTATCCCTCGTGTTATACTTTCACTTCGATTTTTACAGCAAATTCAGGAGAAAATACTTGAGCATTTTAGTTGATAAAAATACTCGTCTGATCGTGCAGGGAATTACGGGTAAAGAAGGCACGTTTCACATGTTGCAAATGCGCGAATACGGCACAAATGTCGTAGGCGGTGTGACGCCCGGCAAAGGCGGCTCGACCCATGAGGGCGTTGCCGTATTTAACACGGTCGCTGACGCGGTAGCGGAGACTGGAGCGAATGCTTCGGTAATATATGTGCCGCCCGCATTTGCCGCGGACGCAATTATGGAAGCTGCGGACGCAGAAATACCGCTCGTCGTTTGCATCACCGAGGGAATTCCGGTGGCGGATATGGTCAAGGTGAAAGAATATCTCGCGAGCCGCAACACTCGGGTCATCGGCCCGAACTGCCCCGGCATCATCTCTCCCGGCAAATGCAAGATCGGCATCATGCCCGGACATATTCATAAGGAAGGTCGCATCGGCGTCGTCTCGCGTTCGGGCACACTGACATATGAAGCTGTCGGCCAATTGACCGCACTTGGCCTTGGACAATCTACGGCAATAGGCATCGGCGGTGACCCGATCATTGGGACGAATCACACAGACGCACTGCGTTTATTCCAAGCCGACCCTGACACTGACGCGATAGTGATGATCGGCGAGATCGGTGGAACTGCTGAGGAAGACGCTGCGGCTTACGCAAAAGAACACGTCACTAAACCGATCGTTGCCTTTATCGCGGGCCAAACCGCACCTCCGGGACGCCGCATGGGCCACGCCGGTGCGATCATCTCCGGCGGCAAAGGTACCGCGGCTGAAAAAATGAAAGCATTGACCGAAGCGGGCATAAGGGTTGTGCAGTCTCCTGCGGATATTGGGCAGGCAGTGAAAGAAAGTTTGGGTTAATCATCTCAGTTGAAAGTGATAAAATCGGCTAGGTGGAATTATGGAAAATATTTACAAATTACCTCTAGTAATGGAGCCTCAGCCTGAAGGGGGCTGGACTATCACGTGTCCGATTTTGCCTGGATTGATCACCGAAGTCGATACGCTAGATGAAATCTCGGTTAATGTGTCAGATGCTCTCGAAGCAATAATTGAAGGTTACGAAGAACTGAATCAACCTCTGCCAGATGTCCTGCGACCAATTGCGAAAAATTCTGTTTTTATGTCGGACACCCTGGTTCACCTTGAGGCTGCGTGAGATACCGCGAAGTTGAGAAAAAGCTGAGAGGTCTCGGTTGTCAAGAACTCAGACGTAAGGGCGGCGGTTCGCATAGAAAATGGATCAATCCGGAGCAATCACCAATTGTTGTTGTGGCCGCACCTGATTGGGGAAGTAAGGATCTGAAAAATGGAACTCTGCGAAGTATTGTAAAAGATCTAGGATTTGAATGGGATGAGTTTATAAAGGCTTAACCAGGAAGTGAATCGATTCTTATTGACCGAAGCGGGTATCCGCGTGGTCGAATCACCGGTAGTAAAATTGCACTCCGAGGGAGATATGAACATTCGAATACAAGTCGATCCTGAAATTCATTTTGGGAAGCCATGTGTTTCCGGAACGCGTATCACTGTTCAGAATGTTCTCGAATTGATAAATGAAGGCTTGACGTTTGATGAGATCAAACGCGATTACTATCCCGATATTGATATTGCGGAAACTAAGGCGTGCATGGATTATTCAATAACCTTTTAGCCTGATTTTGCGTTTTTTTATGAAGAGATTGGCTCGCCTGAGTTTGTTGGTTGTCCTTACATTGACATGGTCGGTGAGTGTTCAAACTGTTTCGTTGACGGGTCGCATCCTGGATCCGAATGGGGCAGTTATTCAGGGTATTGAGGTTGAAGCAAGTTCAATTAGGAAAGAGCTTATCAAAACACAAACAAATAGCGAAGGTGAATACTCACTGTCATTACTGCCGGGACAATACAGTATTTCGGTCAATAGGCAGCCAGTTCGGATGAACGGGTTTGAGACTTTGGTTTTGTCGAAATACAGGGTTGGCAATGCTCTGGACGGGAAAATGAATCTCGACCTTGTGTTGACTGGTTCAAACGATCACGAGCCGTGCGGTTATGGTGGTGATTGTGGTTCAACGGAGCAAATTGAAACGTCAAATGACCCCCAACCACAGGACAAGATCTACCCTAGACCAAAGATCGAGGAAAATAAGCAGAAGACTAAAGTAAATATAAATACGACAATAAAAAGAGATAATTAGATAAATAAATGAGCAATTTAACATTTGGAATTATAAAGCCTGACGCGGTTCGGGCTGGGAATCATGGAAAAATCATCGCTAAGGTTTTGGCGAGCGGTTTTAAGATACGCGGGATGAAGCTTATTCATCAGTCGCTGAAAGATGCGCAGGGGTTTTATGCGGTTCATGCTGAGCGTCCCTTTTATGACGAGCTAACGGAATTTATGTCGAGCGGGCCTTGTGTCGTGCTGGCACTTGAAAAGGAAGGAGCGGTTCCTGCTTGGCGTGAGCTGATGGGAGCGACCAATCCGGCTGAGGCTGCTGAGGGGACTTTGCGTAAGGAATTTGCGACGTCGATCGGCGAAAACGCGGTTCACGGTTCGGATTCGGACGAGAATGCGGCTATCGAGATCGCGTATTTCTTTAGCCAACGCGAATTAGTCTAGCGTTCGGTTCAGAGTGCAGGCTTTGGCCTGTATAATGTTAGAATTGAATTTCTTAATAACGTCCTTTGTGTTTTAGATATTGTTGACTTTACTATACCTAAAAACGGGCTTGGGGCCCGCACTCTAAACAATTATGAAAAAATGCCCGACTTGCGATAAGACTTACGAAGATTCGATGCGGTTTTGTCAGTTAGACGGAGCCACGCTCGTCGATGACGAACCGGCTTTTGATCCTTATGCGACGATAGTATCGACGCCCGCAAAACCGATAATCCTGGATCCTGAGACTGTCGCTGAACCGGTTGTCGAAGCTGCGGCCCCCGTCGAAGAAACCGTCGAAGAACCGATCATTCATCAAACCGTCGGGTCAATTGCGATCGCTCCGCCGGACGATATTCTCGATCTGCCTGAGGTCGATCCGCTCAAGACGATGTATGCGTCTGATACGGAAATGAGCGAGATCTTGGCTGAGCAAGCTCCGGTCGCGGAAGAGGCAATTATTGAAGAGCCTGTGGCTGAGGAACCTGGTATCGAGGAAGCTGTAGTCGAAGAAGTTGCGGAACCCGAGCCTCCGAGCTTTATTGCTCCTGAGGTGACTGCTCCTAGTTTTTCAGAGGCATCGGCTCCGAGTTTTGGCGATATGTCGCCGCCGCCTTCGCCATTGTCGACGCCGGAAGTTGTGGGTGAGGAAGCTGTGCCGCAGCCTGTTTTTGATGAACCTGCACCGGCCGAGTCAATGTTTGACGAAGCGGCGACGATGATACAGCCAAGCGTGGACATTCCGTTCGTTCCGCCGCAACCCGTTGCCGAATGGACGCCGCCGCCTGCTCCGGATGCGAGCTGGCAGAATCAGGAGATCGGAGCAAATACGCCGTTTCAACCGCCTCCGGCTGGGGTCGGTGGAGAGAATAAGACTCTGGCGATCATATCTTTAGTGACCGGTATTCTGAGCTTGTTTTGCTGCGGTTGGTTTATTCCTGGCATAGTAGCGATCGTTCTTGGCTTTATTGCGAAAGGCAAAGCGACATCCGATCCGGCTAATTACGGCGGGGCTGGGCTTGCTCTAGGCGGGATTATAACCGGTGCGATCAGCCTTGTATTAGGTGTCATTGTCGTGATCCTTTACTTCTTAGGATTTGCTGCCAGCCTGATGAAATAGTTTTATGTCGACATTTGCAGAATCAGTTCAACTGACGTTTAGGTCAACCATCGCCGTTCTCAAGGGGATGAAGCGCACGCTGTCCGAGATCCCGCGTGCTAAATGGACGGTGCAATACCCTGACGTGCCGATCACGGTTCAGCCCCGTTATCGTGGACAGCATCTGCTGCACGTTGACGAAGCCGGAAAGGAAAAATGCGTTGCGTGCTATCTATGTGCGGCGGCGTGTCCTTCGGATTGTATCTACATCGAGGCTCAGGACGATCCTCGTCCGTATGCTGAGCGCGTCGGTCGCGATGAGCGTTACGCTAAGGTTTACAATATCGACTACGGCCGCTGCATCTTTTGCGGATTCTGCGTCGAGGCATGTCCGAAAGACGCTATCACACACGGCTATAATTTCGAGCTTTCAGTTTATAACCGTGCCGATCTGCTCAAGACCAAAGACGATCTGCTGATCACGAAACAAGTGCAGTCTAAGAATTACCGCGTCGCTCTTTCTGCAGAGGATGTTGATTCAGAATACAAGGAAGTCTAGTTTTAAACGGAGTGCGGAGTAGGAACCTTTACCGTGATTTCTGACGATCTCCCGCTAACTCAAAAAGGACGACATTTCGAAATTCGTGCGCTTGGTTTGCGGGAATTTGCAGGACTGCGGCGTGACGATGAGCCGCTTGATCCGTTTGCATTGGCG
Source organism: Chloracidobacterium sp. (assembly GCA_043757775.1). Classification (GTDB taxonomy): domain Bacteria; phylum Acidobacteriota; class Blastocatellia; order Pyrinomonadales; family Pyrinomonadaceae; genus OLB17. Next base: position 5,868 of record JAYVOS010000248.1, read on the forward strand.
CGGTTTGCCAAGTTGTTTGTCGCAACATTTGATCAGATAGAGCCTTTTTTGACTGAGGAGACCCGGGCACATCTCACCGGATCAGGCAAAGATTCTTGGTCGGGCGGAGCGGCTTCGCACACGTTGCCGACAGGAGAAAAGTTGATAATCCTCAACCCAACACACGGAAAGAATAGGCATCACGCGACATTGATGGAAGAGGTCTGTCACGTATTTCTCGGCCATAAACCGAGCCGCCTCGCAATCGAAAATAAAAATAAAGAGGGCAAGACCATCGCCCGCGACTATAACCATTCTATCGAAGAAGAGGCGTATTCGACCGGAGCCGCTGCTCTTGTGCCTTATACTGCTTTGAAGCGGATGGTCAATCAGG
>JAYVOS010000249.1:0-6216 GCA_043757775.1 Chloracidobacterium sp.
GAGATCGGCCTTCTCGCAAATTCTTTTAACGAAATGAGCCGCAAAATGGCCACCGACATCGACGAGCTGCAACGCCTCAACGAACAGCTGATCCGTGCCGAGAAGCTCGCAGCAATGGGCACGCTTGCCGCCGGAGTCGCTCACGAAGTCAATAATCCGCTGGCGTCCATTTCGTCGCTCGTCCAGATACTGCTTTCCCGCGAGGGCCACTCTGCCGAGACACGCGAAAAGCTCAACCTCATCTCGACGCAGATCGAGCGGATCAAACAGGTCACCCAAGATATGACCAATTTCGCCCGCGTCCGCCCTGCGGCCAAAAGCGAGATCAACGTCAATGACATCATTAGCACATCGCTCCGTCTCGCAAGCTTTGACAAAGCATTTCAGCGGCTCGATATCAATTCGAAACTCGGCGACAAACTCCCCGATGTTTTTGCCGACGAAGACCAGCTCCAGCAAGTCTTTCTTAATCTTTTCCTAAACGCCCGCGACGCAATGGCCGACGGCGGCACGCTTTCGATCAAAACTTTATCGCATGACAACGGCATTATCATCGAGATCGCCGACACGGGTATTGGCATACCTGATGCAGAGCTTTCGATGGTTTTCGACCCATTCTTTACGACTAAAGCTGCGGGTCAAGGCACAGGGCTCGGACTAGCTGTATGTTACGCGATCATCACCGCCCACGATGGCAAGATCGAGGTTGAAAAAAATGAGCCAACCGGAACAGTATTTACTGTCATCTTACCGGCCTCGATGAAAAGTTTAACAATTCAGGATGCCGAGATTGACACTTTGCCCGATAAATAGCATTTTAATTGTTAGTAATTACACTCAAACCTCGTAAAATTTTAGGAGAAACATATGAAAATCAGATCCTCGATCTTTGTTATTGCCGCGTTGTTTATATTGCTGCCCACGCTTGCGTACGCGCAGGCTGAGCCAGCCGAATGGACGTTGATGTTCTACATGGACTCCGATAATAATCTCGAAGCCCCGCAGATGCAGGACCTTGAAGAGATGATGGCGGTCGGCAGTTCGGCGAAGATCAATATCATCGGCCTGATAGATCGTACGCCCAAGGGTGAAGAAGACCCTGAGGACCGCGGTTATACAAATCGTGCAGTCGGAGGATTGAAAAACTGGACGACGGCGAAATACGTAGTCATCGAAAAGGGACACTTGCGTGAGATCGCGGACTGGGGCGAGCTGAATATGGGCGACCCTGCCAATCTGAAAAAGTTTTTTGACGAGGCGACCAAGCAGTTTCCTGCCAAACGCTACGGCGTTGTATTTGGCGATCACGGTGCGGGTTGGCCTGGCATCTTGAGCGACGAGAGTGCAAGCGACGACAGCATTGATATGTCCGAGATGCCTGTCGTTCTCAAAGATTTTACTACTAAACACGGTAAGCTCGACTTCATCGGTTTTGACGCGTGCCTGATGGCTAATTTCGAAGTTGCCCGCACTGTCGCACCGTATGCTAAAACGATGGTCGGCTCCGAAGAGCTTGAGCCCGGCGACGGCTGGAACTACACGCCGCTGCTCACGCGGCTCTCGCAAAACCCCGAGATGGACAGCGTGGGCTTTGGAAAAGCAGTCGTTGATACCTATCGCGACTATTACCTGGGCGGTCAAGAACGCGACGACAGCATCACCCTTAGCGTCATCGACCTCTCTAAAATCGATGCACTTTCGGCGGCGATAGATGGCCTTTCGTTGTCTAATCAGACATTCGTAAAGACCGGCGGACGCCCGTCGATGCTCAAGGTCACAGCGGCCCGGTCACGAGCAGAAGAGTTCGGAAAGGGCCACGACGTTGACAACTATGACCTTGCAGCCTATGCGGCGGGCATCAAGGCCCAGTCGCCTGATCCAGCTACGATCAAGTCTGCCGATGCCGTCACTGCGGCTGTCCAGGCGGCGATAGTTTACAAAATAAACGGTAAAGAGCATCCGCGTGCTGGCGGCATATCGATCTATTTCCCCGGTAAACGGGACACGCTGCTCGAGTCAGGCTACGAAAAAAATCCGTTCTTTACTTCGTTCAAATGGCCCTTGCTGCTTGGCGAGATCTTTGGGTTGCTGGGCAAAGACACTCAGGCTCCTGTCGTTGCTAACGTCGCGTCCACCGACACTGACATCGCCAAGGACGATGTCACGCAGGTCACCGCAAAGGTCGATGCGGACGATGTTGACGAGGCGACATTTGTCATTGCTCAGAACGAAAAGGGCCGCTCGATCATCATCGGTTCGATCCCGACTGCCCCTGACGAAAAAGGCATCCTGCATGAAGAGTTTGACGGCAGTTGGTTTACCATCAGCGACGGCAAAAATCAGCAGATCTGCCCTGTCACCGGTTTCGAAGAGATCGACGGCAGCAAAGACGAATACGTCATTGAGGTGCCCGCACAGATCCGCTACCACGGTGCCAAACAGTGGCGCGACATCACCCTATATTTCACGGTCGATTTCAAGGAAACGGACGCGACCGGCAAATTTGACTCGGCGTATGAGTTCGTCAAGGGCAATGCCCGCGAGATCAATTTCGAGGTCGGCGACGACATCCGCCCAGTCTATATCGCAGTTGACGAGAAAGGCGAAACCGAACAGATTGCGTCGTCCGACGCCGCTGACATTCTCCACATCGGCGCCGACAACGAGCTATTCATTGGAAACGAAGACGTCCCGCCGGGCGAATACTCGATTGGCTTCCTCGTCACCGACTACGCCGGTAATACGACGGATAAGTTTGTTGATGTAACTATCAAATGATTCTCGGGCTATGTCCTGTCGAAGCACGGCGAGCAAGCCTCGCCGTGCTGATCACCACAAAATCAGGCGGCTTTGACTCGGGAAAGAGAGCTTTGGAAGGCAAGAGATTTTTTTGACTTCATTACCAACTTAGAATAATCTGTGAGTAAGTTCATGTTGGGACGTTTGTCCATGTTTTATTTGACGGGTCGGCACTTCTTGGTCATGTCGGCAAAAAAGGGGTCGTAAAAATGCGTAAAAGGTTATCGTTGTTTAGTTTTTTGATCGTTGCTCTGGTCTTTACCGGTCTGACGGGTACTTTTTTGGAGTCTGTAAACGCTCAGAAGAGATCGCTTAGCCCTGCTGAACGTGAGAAGCAAAGTTCAGCCGAAGCTAATCCAAGTACAATTTCGGATAGCAAAGACGCTCTCGCCCCCACGGCTGCGGCTGCGGGCACGCTTACGTTGTCCGACCCGACCTTTAACCGGCCAAGTAACTGTACGACGATTTCCGGGGTCGGTACAGCGGTTCATTACGATGTTATCCCCTTTACCGTGTCAACTGCGGGAACCGTCACTCTTAGTTTCGAGACAGCCGACGGCGGTTCGATCTCACCACAAGGAACAGGAACCGCAGGGCCCGATACGTTTATGATCCTATACACGGGTGCATTTAACGCTGCAGCTCCATTAACCAACTGCACAACCATCAACGATGATATTAGCGGTGCTACAAACGCTCGATCGCGCATTTCACAGGCCTTGGCCGTAGGAACCTATAACGTCGTCGTCACTTCATTTAACAATACACCGACCCTTACAGCGACCGATGCTCCGCTGCCATGGACCTATACACTCGCCGTAAACGGCGCGACGCCGATAACTACGGCGGGCCAGATCATTATAAGCGAGTTTCGAGTCCGCGGGCCTAGCGGTGCTAACGACGAATTTATCGAACTTTACAACACGACAGGAGCCCCGCTTACAACCCAGTCGAGAGACGCAACGGCCGGACTCGCCGTAGCAGCATCAGATGGGATCATACGATGCACCATCCCGAATGGTACGGTTATCCCGACAAACGGACATTTTCTATGTACTAATTCTGTTGGTTACTCACTCGGAGGTTATGCCGCGGGCAATCTAACGTACACTACGGACATACCGGATAACGCGGGAATAGCGATATTCAACACCGCGTTCATCATCAGCCCTGTTCTTGCGGATCGCCTCGATGCCGTGGGTTCGGCCAACGAGACCAATACACTCTATAAAGAAGGTACGGGATATCCGGCTTTGACGCCATTCAACATCGATTACTCGTTTTACAGAGATCTATGCGGAAAACAGGGATCCATTATAAACCTGGCATCATGCACGAGATCTACTCCGGCTGACACAGATAATAACGCTACCGACTTTGTATTTGTCGATTCTAATGGGACAAGTGCGGGTGCGGGACAACGTCTTGGGGCTGCTGGGCCGGAAAATTTGGCGAGTCCAACACAACAAAACACGCAGTTTCCCGTTGTGAGACTTGATTCCATTGTAAGTATAGGCTCCCCTCCGAACTACGTCCGCGACTTTACCAGCGATCCTGCAAATAATTCGACCTTTGGAACCTTGGATATACGTCGTCGCATCATCAATAATACTGGTGCTCCGGTCACAAGGCTTAGGTATCGGATAACCGATTTCACTACATTCCCTGCACCGTCAGGCTTTGCAGATCTCAGACCGCGGACATCGACAGATGTCGTCGTCGCGGGCATTACTGACGCAGCGACATGCCTTGCTTCTAATGGCGTAGCGACAACCCCTTGTTCGGTAACCGTGCGGGGAACGACGCTGGAGCAGCCGCCGTCACAACCGAACGGAGGTGGATTTAATAGCTCACTTTCATCGAGTACGGTAACTCTAGCAACGCCTCTAGCGGCGGGTGCAAGCATCAATGTGCGATTTCTGTTCGGAATTCAACAGACCGGTACAGCCAAATTTGCGATCAATGTTGAGGCCTTGCCTACGAATGCATTGGGTTCGACTTCGATCGGTCATGCATATAAAGGTTCAACCGACGGGCCTACCGCTGCCAATGTTTCGGTTTCCGGCCGCGTGTTGAACCCGCAGGGCAGAGGCCTGACAAATGCTCGGGTCACTATCACTGGTACGGACGGCATATCGCGTTCGGTCATCTCGGGACGTATGGGAACATTCTTATTCTCAGATGTCGAATCGGGGCAGGATTATATGATCAGCATAGGTTCACGCCGTTACAGTTACTCGACTAGATTGGTGACTGTGAACGACAATATATCTGATCTCGCGTTTTATCCGGAACAATGAACGTTAGACAATGACCGATAATATTAAAGGCCCTGCATAACAGCGGGGCCTTTTTTTAGACCGTAGCGTATTGTGATATTCTTTTCCCCGCACGAACACATCTAGTGCAAACATTAACAATAATTTTACGATAAACGCGCTGGGAGTTTTTCACCTCTAACCGCGGAGTTAGTAAAAATCCTTTAGGAGAACACAAACAGACATGAAACTCACTATCAGAACATTACCCATTGCTTTGCTCATCGCGGGACTCGGCATTACCGCCGCATTTGCGCAGACCCCGAAAAAGGCTGCTAATTATTCGATCCCTACCATTCAGGTTAATGCTTTTGACGAAGCGGCAGGAGAATTGTCGGATGCAATTCCTGAAAAGGGTGAACCGAAAATCTTCTTCAACGACCTCAGTACGTCACTTTTCGTATGGGTTGTGATCCAGGGTGAACCGGGGTCCTTCGAGGCGGGACGAATGGCAAACATTGTCGTAATGGAAGGTAAAAAAGTAAAAATGACCCGTAACGTCCAGATCGGCCTCATCGGTGATAAGGGACTTTATTTCATTCCGGTCTATGTTTACGGCTCCTTATGCAGCCAAGTTACGATCACGGCTAAGATCACGGGCCAAAAGACCCGCTCCTTGAAATCGGTCAAGGTTCCCTTTAACTGCGGAGAGTGAGATTTTCCTGCAACGAATAACTTTGAAAATCGCAAATTAGAAGAATTTCTGATTCGTGAGATTCGTGGCTAAATTTTCTTAATGAATTGTATTACCGGCGATCAGGTCGATAGCGTGCTGCAGCACCGGACTGATGACCTCAAAACATTCTGCAACCCCTTTTGGTGAGCCGGGCAGATTGATAATAAGCGTAGTTTCGCGAATCCCGCAGATCCCTCGCGACAGCATCGCCATTGGATGCATTGACGCAGTCTCGCGTCGCATCGCTTCGGACATCCCCGGAGCCTCACGCTCGATCACTCCGCGAGTCGCCTCAGGTGTGTTATCCCTCGGCCCGAAACCTGTCCCGCCGGTCGTGACGATCAGATCGATCTCCGGATGCTCAGTCAAAACATACAGCGTGTTGCGAAGATGCTCGAGATCATCTGACACGATCAACCGCTC
>JAYVOS010000250.1:0-1699 GCA_043757775.1 Chloracidobacterium sp.
CAAAAATAAAAGAGCTAGCGTCGTCTGGTGTCGTTCCGTATTCAGCGTAAATCGGGCCAAGAACTTGAATAGCTTCTGCTACATAATCAGGTCTTGTTGGTTCTATGCCATTGTTTACACCCAGCCAAAGGAAAAACTTATCTGGCGTTGCGAGGAGGAAGTACTTAGCCTCTGGGTAACCGTGAGCAATCAAATTGCGTCGCAATTGCCGGGCCCATTCGTCGGTCATCCCCGTAAGCCGCTTCGTTTCAACGGTCAAAACCAGTTGCTGATTCTTATCATAAATTGCTAAATCAATCTTTAACATTCTTATCACCTCGGCGCCTACAAACGCCCCCTAATTGTAAACCGTTTTAACTAGTGGTGCAAAAAAAACTTAAAATGCTAAGATTTCATTAGATGATAATCTTCACAACATTAAGTCATTAAAGGAGTTTAATAACAGGTGATCGATTTTGAACTATCAGAAGACCATATTGCTCTGCAATCAACTGTCCGTGAGTTTGTCGCGGGCGAGGTGGCACCGTACATTAAGGAATGGGACGAAAAGTCGCATTTCGAACGCAGCATTTTTGACAAGATGGCCGACCTCGGGCTGATGGGCGTTTGTATTCCCGAGCAGTACGGCGGAGCGGGGTTTGACTACATTTCACTCGGCATCGTCTGCGAGGAGCTTGAGGCGTGCGATACGTTTCTGCGTGTGGCGATGTCGGTCCACGTCGGGCTCAACAGCCTGAGTGTTTACAGTTGGGGAACTGAGGAGCAGAAGCAAAAGTATCTCGTCCCACAGGCCAAGGGCGAAAAGCTGGCGACATTTGGTTTGACCGAGCCGAACGCCGGATCTGATGTTGTCGGTATGCGTTCCTACGCCAAGAGAGATGGCGACGACTGGATTCTGAACGGCGAGAAGATGTGGATTAGCCTGGGCGATGTTGCCGATCATTTTCTATTCTTCTGCTGGACCGATCAGGAAAAGCAAAAGGTTCGCGACCACAGCGGTCTGAGCTGTTTTATCATCGAGCGTTCATTGCCGGGTTTCTCATCCGGCACACTGCACGGCAAGCTTGGCATCAAGGCGGGCAACACCGGTTACTTTACGCTGCAGGACGTTCGCGTGCCGCAGGCGAATATGCTCGGACACGAAGGCGAGGGATTTAAGATCGCGATGTTCTCGCTTGAGAATGGCCGTTACACGGTGGCCTCCGGAGCCACCGGCGTGATCCGAGCGTCGCGTGACGCGTCGGTCGCCTATGCCAACACACGCGAGGTGCAGGGCCAGACGATCGCAAATTTCCAACTGGTCAAACAAAAGATCGCCAATATGGAGGCCGATTACCAGATGTCGCGTCTGCTCTGGCTGAAGACGGGTTATCTCAAAAATATGGGCCTGCCGTCGGCACGGGCCGCGAGTCTTGCCAAATGGCAGGCGACCGTCCGCTCGGAGACCGCCGCCTCGATGGCGATCGAGCTCCACGGAGCCAACGGCTACACCAACGACTATCCGGTCGAGCGATATCTACGAAATTGCAAGGCCGCCATTATCTACGAGGGAACACGCGACATCCACACGCTGATGCAGGCCGATTGGGCATTGGGGATGAAGAAAGAAAAGGCCGCGAGAGTGATCTTGCCGCCGTATCGTCCGGGTGATGCGAAGGATGCGTCGGCTTAATCCGCGAGAGTTTGTGCAAAAGGAAAA
>JAYVOS010000251.1:0-6168 GCA_043757775.1 Chloracidobacterium sp.
CGCGATTAGATTTGCTCGCGTTATAACAACAACATCAGCCCGCGCCAGATTATGCTGCGGTTCGCGAAGTCGCCCGGCTGGGAGCATCTTGCCGCCGCCGAAAGGGTTGGTCGCGTCGATGCACACAATATCGACATCGCGTTTTGCCTTGAGGTGCTGAAAGCCGTCATCAAGGACAAAGGCGGTTACGCCAAATTTTCGCTTTGCCCACTCGGCGGCTGCTACGCGGTCGGCGTCAGCGATGACTATCGCTTTACCAAGCAGTTTACTCGCAAGCTCATACGGCTCGTCACCCGCTTCGTGTACATTTGCGAGAAGATTTTCGCCATCGGAAACTAAAACTCTTTGCTTTGGATTTTTACGCCCATACCCTCGAGTAAGAATACAAACTTTCTCCCCGCGTCTTGCCAATATTTCTGTAACATAAGCTACCAAAGGCGTTTTACCGGTCCCGCCGGTTGTGATATTACCGATGCTGACGGTGCGAGCGCCGAGATCATGTGTTTCGAAAACGCCGCTATCGTATAGACGATTGCGGGCATCAGCGATTTTTCCATAAAGAGATGAAAGTAGGGACAACACGTCATCAATTATCAATTATCAATTACCAATTACCAATTGGGCGTAATAAAAAACTGACTACTCACTACTGACTACTTTCTTATTAGTAACTTGTATCAGCCGATCGAGCTTATTCTGAGCCTGACCGCTGTCGATGCTTTGTTCGGCCATGCGGGCGGCGTGCATCGGGTCGCGAGCTACGCCGCTGACCACGAGGGCAGCAGCAGCATTTAGAATGATGAGCGAACGGGCTTCGTCGCGACGACGGCTGGCGAGTACTTCACGGATGATATGGGCACTTTCCTTGGGCGAAGCGGCTTTTAGATGATCGATCCGTGACGGTTTTAACCCAAAATCCGTAGGCGAGATGATAAACGTTTTTACTTTGTTGGCTGAGACCGCCGCGACAAAAGTCCTGCCCATCAGCGTGACCTCGTCGAGGCCGTCTTCGCCGTGGACGACCCACGCTTGTTCGGCTTTGAGCATCGCTAGAGCCTTTGCGACTGGCTCGACCAGTGAGCGGTGCCATACGCCTATCAGATGACGCGAAACGCCCGCAGGGTCAGCGATAAGCCCTAGCAAATTAAGGCATGTGCGTATTCCCAGCCGTCCGCGAACGTCGCCGAGCCGACGCAGAGAGGGGTGAAATTTTGGTGCGGACAAAACCCCTAGCCCAACGCCGCTTATCCCCAATTGAGCGATCATCGGCTCCTCGGCGGCTTTTATGCCGAGCTCTGACAGAACGTCTGTGCTGCCCGTTTTGCTGGTTACGCCGCGATTGCACTGTTTTGCGACGGTTGCTCCGGCTCCGGCTGCGACGATAGCAGCGGCAGTCGATACGTTGAATGTTTTTGCTGCGGAGGACCCGGTTCCGGCGATGTCGATCGCACCTTTACCGGCTCGGACTTTTGTTGCGAGGCTACTCATCACACTCGCCATGCCCGCGAGTTCGTCAGCAGTTTCGCCTTTCGCGGTCAGGGCGGTGAGAGCTGCGGCGATCTGATTCGAGCCGATGTTTGCATCCGTCAACGCCCGAAAAAATCCGGCGGCATCCTGTGCGGACAGATCTTCGCCCCGCATCAGACGCATAAGATACGGGAAGACAGGCGTGTCGGCCTTGGCACTGGTGGCGTTTACCGGAGCTGCTAGCAGCCATTCGGATGTCGATCTGGTCATATATCGAGGAGAATTGTTTCGCGGGACGAGAGAGGCGCGGAGAAGAATCTCTCCTACACCTAATTGTGTCAGAGTTTGAGAAAGTTTTGCAATAACTTTCTGCCGTGCTCCGTCAATATCGACTCCGGGTGAAACTGAACGCCCTCGATCTTTTTTGTTCGATGACGCAAGCCCATTACGAGCCCGTCAGGCGATGTGGCTGATATCTCAAGGCAATCGGGCATCGATTCACGCTCCACGATCAAGCTGTGATAGCGTCCGGCGTTAAAGGGCGACGGCAGCTCGCTGAATATGGTCTTGCCGTCGTGTGTGACCTCGACCGGCTTGCCGTGAACCGGTTCGGGGGCACGCGAGACTTTGCCGCCGAAATGCTGTCCTATCGCTTGATGCCCGAGACAAACGCCTAATATCGGTAATTTGTATGCAAAACGATCGATCACGCCAAGCGAAATGCCAGCAGCGTCCGGCGTTCCCGGTCCGGGCGAGATGAGAATTCGCTCCGGCTTTAGCTCATTTTCGATATTATCGACGGTGACCTCGTCATTGCGGACGACCCGCATCTCGGCTCCGAGCTCACCCAGATATTGGACGAGGTTATAAGTAAATGAATCGTAATTGTCGATTACAAGCAACATATCAAGTTATTTGTGCCTCAAACGCAAAACCGCCGCCACAAAGCGCGTTCTACTTTTACTAATGTCGATTATCACTTTAACATAATGACGGATCGCCATTTACCTTGCCAATATATGCAAAAATATCTCGCCGCTTTCTCGCTTATCTTTCTTTTTACGATTTCAGCATTTTCGCAATCTGTTTCGCCGACGCCAAAGCCCGTCGATACTGAAAAACTTGAAAAAGAAGCCGTCGAATTTCTGCGCGAAACTCAGACCGATGTCGGCAACATGCGCTCATTAGAAAACCGTCTCAGTTTCAGTGCCGAACTCGCATCGCTGATGTGGTACAAAGACGAAAAAGAAGCTCGCACGATGTACCTGGGCGTCACAGGCGATTTCAAACAGCTAATAGCCGAATACGATCAGCAGATGAATTTGACGGCTGCCATGCCTGAGCAAGATGATGACGCCGGCTCCGTCAGTATGTTCAAAGAGGGCGGCACCAAGGCGCAGCTTCAGCGAAAATTCGGAACGGCGATGTCACTGCGGCAGTCTATCGCATTGAGCCTAGCCGAACACGAGCCTGATATGGCCGTGGCGTTTTATTATGACAGCGTCGCGTCGCTTAGCAATCCTGACCTGCGTGCCACCGTGGCCGGCCAGGATAATAGCTTTGAATTTCAACTGATGACGCTCGTCGCCGATACGAACGTTGCTAAGTCGCTCGAATTGGGCAAAAAGTCGCTCGACAAGGGTGTCAACGGCCAACACGTCGAACTTCTGAAAAAGATATATGCCAAAGACGCCGACAAAGGCGCCGAATTTGCTGCGGCGATCATTAGCAGTCTCAAGTCGGGCGGTGGAAAAGACACTGAGTTGTGGGTCTATGGCTCGCTACTGTCATACGCCGATGAGATCGCTGTTAAGGTCAAAAAAGACGGTAAAAAAGCCGTTATGAGCAATAACGATATGCGTGATCTAGCGGATGCATTCGGGCAAAAAATATTAGCTGCCGACGACGAATCTGCCGCTAGTTTTTACGATCTGATCGCAAAATATGCTCCGGCCAGAGCGATTCAGCTCAGGGCAAAAGCTAAAAACAAAACTGTCACTACAAGCATTCAAGGGGGGCCAAATCCGACCGTGATCAGCACAACTCCCGAAACCCCGATTGAGACAGCGCCCCTTACTCCCGCCGAAGAGAAGCAGATAAAAGCCGAAGAGGAACGTGCCGCATCCGATGCCAAGATGGCGACCGATGTCATAAACCTCGGCTCAAAATCTATGCCGAAAGACAACCATGACAAGATCGTCGCAGATGCAAGGGCTAAGATCGCAAAAGCAAAGGGCAGAGACGCCAAGATAACGGGTTACAGCACACTCGCTGCTCAGGTCGCGAAGTCTGGCGACAAAGATCTCGCCGACGAGATAATGAAAGATGCCGAGCGGCTCGTAAATCCGCAACCCAAGAATTATCAGGATTTCCTTTTTGCCGCGATGCTCGCCTCCGGTTATGCGGATGCCGATCCCGACAAAGCGTTTCCCCTGCTCAACGACACTATTCTGCGGCTCAATGACACCATCTCAGGCTTTGTAAAAGCCGCTGAGTTCATCGATGTCGAGGGCGATATGATCGACGATGGCGAGTTTCAAGTCGGACAGTTTGGCGGCTCGATGATACGAGACCTCAGCACCGAACTGATCATTGCCCAGCCTACTCTGCGAAAACTGGCTATCGCTGATTTTTCAAAGACCAAGGCTCTCACAAACAGTTTTGACCGTGTCGAGGTGCGTGTTTTGGCAAAAATGCTCGTCCTGCGTGCGATACTCGGCGACAAAAAAGAAAGCGGAGCCGACGACTTCCTCGCACCTTCTGAGTCATTCAAAAAGTGAGTCGAGGTGACTGTTGCTCAGTGAACTTTGTGTCCTCACTCCGTGTCCTCTGTGTTTAATTCTTCTTTAAACACAGAGAACACTAACCCAAACTCGTTCCCAGCAGCCACGAACCGCCGTCCACCACGAGCGTTACGCCGTTGACGTAGCTTGCGGCGTCGGACGCTAGAAATAGTGCGGCATTCTCAATATCGGCAATGCGTCCAAAACGCCCCAAAGGTATCTTTCGCGTTAATTTCTCTTTCAATTCCGGCATCAGGAGCCGCTTCATTCCTTCGGTGTCTTCGATCGGGCCGGGAGCGATGCCGTTGACGCGGATGCCGTGACGGCCCCATTCTGCGGACAGATTTCGCGTGATCGCGTCCACGCCCGCCTTTGCCGCCGAGACATGTATCTGCATCGGCGTGGCGAGGTAATGAAGCGTGGCGGAGATGTTGAGGATCTGGCCATTCGATTCTTTTAGCGCTTCAAACGCCGCACGACAGACGTTGAAGGTGCCTTTAGTGTCGATATCGACGACCGTGCCAAAACCGTTTGGCGAAAGCTCATTTGCGGCGCAGAGGAAATTTCCTGCGGCTCCATTGACGACAATATTGATGCGGCCGTAATGCTCGACGGTCTGTTTTATCGCGGCTTCGACGGCGTCGTATTCGCGGACATCAGCCGGGATCGTCAAACATTCGCCGCCGCCTGCTTCGATGGTTGCTTTCATCGCGGCGAGGTTTTCCTCTTTGCGGCTTGTGATCGCGAGCCTCGCACCGTGCTCGGCAAACGCCCTCGCCACGCCGCCCGTAATACCCGTGCCGCCGCCTGTTACAAACGCGACCTTGCCTTTTAGAATGTCTGTGTTGAATACTTGGTTCATATTGTGAAGATGTTAGCACAAATTTTTCAACGCAAAGACGCTAAGGGGCAAAGACGCAAAGGGCGGATAGGTTTTGTTTTATTCTCAGAAGTGCAAAGTTTATTCATAATTAGAGATAGAGTGTTTTTGTCTTATCTTTCCTTTGCATCTTTGCATCTCTGCGTCTTTGCGTTAATTATCTTTTCCCTTTCCTGCTCCTCGAAGCCAACGGATCTTAGGACTCTCGCGCCGGCGGAGACACTCGTTTATCTTGAGACAAATGACCTCGCTGCCGCTCTGCAGCCGATCATTGACAGCAAGCCTTTTACTGAAGTAGCCAAGAAAAAACCAGATCTTGCGTCCCTGAGAGGCGTTCAGCTTGCGGTTGCCGTGACCGGGTTTGAGACCTCCGAAGAAAAGCTGACGGACGAGCACAGTGTTGGACGAGTCCAGCCGCATTTTGTCGCAATTGCCGACACTCACACGTGGAACTATCAAGCCGTAAAATTTGCCGAAGCAAAGCTTGGCGGTTTTGTCGCTCAGATCTACGACAGCGAGCCGACGCTCGTGCAGTCTGACAAAAACGGCGGTAAGTATTTCGTTTGGACGGCCAAGGACGGCCGAAAAGCCTACGCTCTGGTTCTCGACAGCCTCATTTATTTCGGCAACGACGAAACTGCTATCGACAAATGTCTCGCTGTCCGCCGCGGCGAAGCCGACAGCATTGCCAAAACCGGGAAGGTGAACCTTGCGTCCCAGGATGTTTTGGCTTCCGGCTACGTCTCAACCGACGGTATCGCTCAGATCGCTAACATTGTCGGCCTCCAGTTTGCGTCCCAGGCGAGTGAAGAATCCGAAGTCCAATCTGCCATCGCCGGAATCCTGCCGCAACTCCTGCGAAATTCCATCACCGATATCAAGTGGACCTCAATTAAAACCGAGCAAGGAATCGAAGACAAATACCAGATCGGAATGCCGCCGGATATCGCGAGTGTTTTTAGCGAGACGATGTTACCATCTGCGAAAGCAAACTTATCGCTTTTGGAAGCTCTCCCTGAAACAGCCGCAACCGTAACA
>JAYVOS010000252.1:0-1688 GCA_043757775.1 Chloracidobacterium sp.
CAGAAAGACCCGCTCGTCGAGTACAAAAAACAGTCGTTCGATATGTTTCAGGATATGCTCGACCGCATCGACACCAACACTACCAAAGCACTCTTTCACCTCGAGATCGTCCAAAAAGACGAGCAAGAGGAGATCGAGCGTCTCGAACGCCTCGAGCGTCAGCGTGCCAACCGCCAAGCCGCCGGCATGGCCTTCACCGGAGCCATGGGAACCGCCGAAGCCGCCGGAGCCGAAGCCGCGAGACACACCCCATTCGTCCGAGACCAGCCCAAAACCAAACCAAACGAGCCATGCTACTGCGGCTCAGGCAAGAAGTTTAAGAAGTGTCACGGAGCGGGAGCTTAATAAGCCCCCTCCTTCCAAAGAAGCGGGAACACCTCTTCGGTGACGGGGTGGTTCATTTGCCGAACCCCGCACGTAACAGTATTAGGATGTCTGAAAACTCCTTTTAAGGGACTTCGAAACGATTTTCAGACATCCTCTTTTTTACGTTGTTGAGTCTGTATTTATTGGTTGAACCTGCTGCTTCGTCGCACTGGTCTTCACGCTCTTCGGTAACATCAGGGAAGCAAAGATCGAGACCGTGATTGTTCCCAAGATAAAGCCAAGCGACCAGGTAATTGGGAATTTGCCGCCAAAAGCATCGTTTAGCCAGACCATTTTCAAGCCGACGAAAACCAGGACGATCGCTAGGCCGTATTTCAACAAATGAAACTTGTCCACAGATCCGGCCAACATAAAGTACATTGACCGAAGGCCAAGGATCGCAAAAATATTCGAGGTGAAAACGATCAGCGGCTCTTTTGTAACAGCAAAGATCGCCGGGACGCTGTCAACCGCAAAAACCACGTCTGTAAATTCAAGAAAGATCAATGCGATAAAAAGCGGTGTGGCGTGGTATTTTCCATCGATTTTCGTAAAGAAATTCCTGCCGTCCCGCTCGCTCGTTACGGGTATGATCTTTTTCATCAATCGTACGAGCAAGTTTCTTTCCGGTTTTATCTCCTGCTCCGAACTGAAAATCATTTTGATGCCCGTCACGATCAGAAAACCGCCGAATAGGTAAATCACCCAATGAAATTGCATTACAACAGACCCAAATCCGATAAATAATGCACGGAATAGCAATGCGCCCAAGATGCCAAAGAACAAGACACGGTGCTGATATTTAGCCGGAATCGCAAAATAGCTGAATATTAAGACGAATACAAAAATATTGTCGATCGAGAGCGAATATTCGATCACAAAACCGGTCAGAAACTCCATTGCGAGAGTCCAACCGACTTCGTCGCCAAACTTTGCTGAAGAATAGTGATAGAAACCGAAATTGAAGGCCAACGCCAAGACGACGAAAACGATGCTCCAGATCGTCGCTTCTTTAAAAGAAACGGCGTGTTCTTTCTTGTGAAAGATTCCAAGATCGAGCGACAGTATTATGCCGACACCCAAAAGAAAGGCTGCATAAAACCACCAGTATTCTGCGAATGGAAATAGGTTCATTGGTTGATCGTCTCGTAATATAAAGAAAATAGTTTGCGGACAGCCCGGCTATACAGGTTTATTGGATCGAAGATCTAACCGAACAGTCCGCTTTTTGATTAAAAATTAACTCGAAAATTTGTTCCTATGCCGATCGAGTTTCCCTGACGAGTTCCATCTCCTGTTTCATCCTGTTGGCCATAGAAAAT
>JAYVOS010000253.1:0-1687 GCA_043757775.1 Chloracidobacterium sp.
GCATAATGCTTTGGCGTATTGATATTTTTTAAGATAGCCTTGCCGCCCTCTTCGCTGGCATTATCGATCACGAGATTGCCAAAACCTAGCAGCCGCTGCATCGCAGATGCCGAAACTGTCACGTCTTGTATCCGCCCGAGCGGCACATTTCGCGTCGTCCGCGAGACAAAGCCTGAGTCAATTTCGAGTTTCGATTCCGTCAGAGTATAACTCACCATCTTTTGCTTGAAATGGTAAAAGGCGGGGATCAAGAACAACATCAACCCGAGTAATATGGCGATGCCGGTCGAAACTAAAGCCGGCACGCTTAATAACGCAACCAGCAACAATGCACCTGCGGCCGCAGCGGCGTAACCTGCCTTAACAAACATAAGCGTCGGAGAGATCGAAAATATCTCTGCTTCTTCGGCTCCGTCCTTTTCTATTTCACGAGCGTCAGCTATCGCATAGTCGGGGCGAACGGCCACCCGTGTTTCGATCTCGAGATTGGTTTCCGCTCCACATTTACGGCAAAACTTTGCCGTTTCCGAATTATTCGCTCCGCATTTTTCACAATACATAAATTTTTGATACGCCACTTTTCAGTCATTATCCGACATATATCAACTGTTTTCCACAAAGTATCGACAAATACTGTAGCTATATTCAGTTTGATGCAGCGATGTTACGCGTAAAAAAGTCTGGAAATTGTTGTAAAGATTAGGTTATCCTATTATTTGTCACTCTCACAGTTTGTCTGGGCCTCCCTATGAATGATTCCGAAACAGTTCGACGTGATCTAAAACCCGCTCTTGTATTCCTGAGCGGTGAGTTGATCGCTGTCCCGATCCCGCTTGAGCGCGAAGATGTCATCATGGGCCGTGCGCTCGAGGCCGACGTGCGTGTTAATGACACTCTCGTCTCGCGTCAGCACGCAAAAGTCACAGCAGTACTAAATCCTGCAAAAAATACGACCGAATACGTCCTGACCGATCTCGATTCGCGAAACGGAACTTTTCTGAACGGCCGACGTGTCCGCCGCGAAGTTTTAGATAACGGCGATAAGATAACCATCGGTGAGACGATACTACGCTTTGATCTGCTGGACGAGATCGACCGCGAATACCAACGCCTTGTTCACCGCCTGATATCGCACGACGATCTGACAGGTTTGCTTTCGAGCCGTTCGTTTTTTTCCGAACTCCGCCGCGAAGCGGGCCGAGCAACGGCCGAAAACCGCCCATTTTGTGTCCTTATGATGGACGGCGACAACTTCAAAAACGTCAACGACACCTTTGGACATTTGACAGGCAGTAAAACTATCGAGGAGATAGGATTTTCGATAATGACCAATCTTCGCAGCGGCGACGCTGCTGCAAGGTTTGGCGGCGACGAATTTGCAGCATTTCTGCTCGATGCCGAGCTCCCCCAGGCCATTGTCGCTGCCGAACGTATGCGTGCCAGTATTGAAAGCTATCTGTTCAGCGTCGTCCAGCCCGGCAAGACCAAAGAGACACACCACATTACCGTTAGTATTGGTATCGCGTCATTTCCAACCGATTCATCCGACCCTATCGAGCTTGTCGAAATGGCCGATTCGGCGCTATATCGAGCCAAACGTGAGGGCCGCAATCGAGTCGCCGCCTATCGCGATGTTCCAAGTGAGAACTTTATTCATTCCCTGCCCCCGCGACGCGACTAAAATTTG
>JAYVOS010000254.1:0-6127 GCA_043757775.1 Chloracidobacterium sp.
CTGATTGCTAACGGCACGACGCCGTTTGAGATCAGCATCATCTTTGCGACGGGCATTCACCGCAAGGTCACCGAAGCAGAGAAGTCTGCCATCCTCACACCGTTCATCGCACAGCGGATCAAAACTTTTCATCACGATCCGCGTGATCTGATGCAGATGATACAGCTCGGCGAGACCTCCAGCGGCATCCCCATAGAGCTAAATCGAGCGGTCGTTGAGCAGGACCACGTCATTCTGATCGGCGGCATTTCATTTCACTATTTTGCAGGATTTACCGGCGGGCGAAAGCTGATCTGTCCGGGTCTCGCATCGTCGCGAACTATCTCCGCAACCCATAAGCTCGCTTTCGACTGCCAAAAGCTATCCCGCCGAGAGGGCGTTGATACCGCGCTGCTCGACGGCAATGCCGTCAACGAGGCTTTTATGGAGGCCGTGGCGAAGATCAACCCCGCTTTCGCTATTAGCACCGTCGTCAATGACCACGGCGAGGCCGTCGATCTATATTGCGGTCACTGGCAAACATCGCACCGTGCCGCGTGCGACGCCTACGCCATTGATAACACCGTGCATATCCGCGAAAAACGCGATCTCGTAATCGTCAGCTGCGGCGGTTTTCCGCACGACATCAATATGATCCAGGCCCACAAAGCCCTCGACGCGGCTTCGCGAGCCTGCACCGACGGCGGGACGATCATTCTGCTAGCGGAGTGCTGCGACGGGCTCGGGCGAGATGATTTTCTCAATTGGTTTGACTCAGAAAACAGCCGTGTACTGGCTGCTAACCTGTGTAAAAAATATCAGGTCAACGGCCAAACGGCGTGGAGCCTACTGACAAAAGCCGAGCGTTTCGACATCCGAATAGTTACCACCCTCGACGACGCCCAAACCCAAAAAATGCGCCTCATTCCGTTATCCACTATCAACTCTCAGTTATCAGTTCTCAGTTCTCAGTTCTCGGGCTACATCATCCCTAACGGTGCAAAATTTAACATCACCATCTGACCGCATTTTTACCCTTCAAATAAAAAGGGCATTCTTCGGGCTCAGTGAGTAATGGCGATCACCAACTTTTTGATCTTGCTCTTTGTGCTTTCCTTTGGCGGGTTGGTCACGAAACGTCCGCGAGTCCGGTCAATTTTGGCAAATATGGGCGATTCGCCGGTGGTCAGTTGCCGCACGACACGCCAGTCCGCCATCAGATCCTGTAAGCTGCAACGGTTCTTTTCGTCGGCATTGAGGTCAGCGTTAAGTCTGGCCAGCGTAAGCTTAAGGGCGAGTTCTTTGTCGGAACCCGGAGCGAGAAGATTGTAGCGTGTAATACCTAAAATGCGGTCGCCGCCATAATACCGGACTTTCAGTACCAGCAGACCGTTCTCATCAAGAGCAGGTTCACTCTGCAATTCGAGGTCGCGAAAAAATGTCTCCACCTCTTTCGCGTCTTTAAATAGTCCTTTCTCAACCGCGTTATTAAGGATCGGTACAAATGCCGCACGATAGGCATTCCACGTCTGCTGGTTGCCCAGGACCGCCTCCGTTTCTTGTCGTATCCTATCTTTGACGCTGGTAACAGGACCGCGGTCGACGAAGTTCATTATTCTGAGGTCTTTCCCAAACTCCTTCTGTCGTCGGAGCCGTGCGACCTGGGCATTGGGGTACTTGGCATACGATTTGTGAATGTCAAAACGTCCGGTTAACAGATACGTCGCGGCGAATATCGCGGCGACAGGAGGGTCAAAGATCAGGGCGGGGATCAGGTACTTTCTCGATCTCACCGCCATTTCTGAAAAGTTTCGGTTGTCGGAGCTGCGCCAGATCGGGCCCGGTATCTGCGAAAACCGACTCATGTACATCAAACGGGACGGACTCTTCTCCGCGTACTTTAATAGGGAGCGCATATCGGATTTAGGCGTCGTTATGCCAAAATCATTAAGCCAGTCGCGATGGACAGCACCCGGAAAATACTTGTTTATCGTCTCACGTGCGAAATCCGCGCAGTTATTCGTCCACACGCTAAATTTTCCCTGATTCGGCTCGCTGCTGAATTGGCGAAGAAAAACAGCGTCCTCCTCAGCTGACGTTTGGACAGTGATACCGTAAACATCCCGGTTGAACGCCGCCGTCAGCATCAATCGCCACCCACCGGCAGGTACCGTTCCGTCAGGAGATCTCGGGACGATACCATTCATGTGGTCTCGCCTATAGGCTTCTCGCAGAAAGTCCCGCACCTTGCCGTTAGCATAGATAGGTACGTTCTTCATTTTGGTTACACCGTATAGATAAGCCGTGAGCGGCACGGCCATCCATTTGTAGGTCGTACCGTTGACAAAATGAGGGTAGCTGCTGATCACGACTCCCTCTTCACCAACCCCGCAGGGCCGCAGGTGTATGGCATCATCCGAACAGATATTAGACAGATAGACTGCAGCGTGCCCGCCGCCTGTAAATTCTCCGGAAACCCCAATGGACTCTAGTACCAGAAGTGATACATCTGCCCGCGCCGCGACCGGTGCCATAATCATTGTAAAAACCAGGATCAAAAACCAATTTTTCTTCATACTTCCTTCCTCAGAGTGAGAGTCGATAATAGTATTGCGGCGGGATCTTGACTGTCCGCATCAATACAAAGCTGAGAAAAAGGACACGATTCGATACCGGTGTAAAAAGGGTTGAAGAGCTCATCGCTGCCGATGTCAAAACTGCAAGCAACGAAAGACCTTGACAGGGATCCAACCGTTCTATTTTTCATGAACATAATTTTTATTGATTATTACGGACTGTAACCTATCCCACAGACTTGATTGCGTAGGCCGTGCACCATTAGTCGATATGAAAAGCGGCGAGCTAAAAAAAGTCGATCAAGGGCCGGAGAACCTGCCGGATTTGCTCGTAAAAATGGCGGACGGACTAGCCGAGCTTTTCGATCTCAAGCTAACGCTTTTAAGGGTCGAGCTTAAGGAAGAGGTTGTCGCTTACCTTCGCGGTAGTGTCATGATCCTGATCGGCGGCATCGTAGCGGCAGTCGGATTCGCGCTCCTTAATATCGCGATCGCATTTCTAGTGTCCGCCCTATTCAACAGCACCAGTCTCAGCCAGCCCATCCGCTATGCCATTGGGTTTCTGATCACGGCCGCGGCGTATCTCGTTGGCGGTGTCGTGCTAATAATAGTCAACAAAAATAAATTGGCTGAGCAGAACTTAATTCCAAAACGTTCCGTTGCGGAACTTAAGAAGGACAAGGAAATGCTCGAAGAAAAGCTTTAACTAATATTGAGGAGAACCAACATGGCAAATAAAAGATCCGCCGCAGCCCAGAAAAAAACGCTGGATGACGCGCCGAGTAAGCAGCAGCTTCAGCGTCAAATGGAGCGCACGCGTGACTCGCTAGCTGAAACTGTCGGCGTGATCAAGGAAACGGTCGAACAGGAAGTAATGGCCGTTAAGAATACCGTTTCCGGTGTTTTAGATTTTCGCGAAGAGTTTAAGAACGAACCCCTTATCTTAAGCATGGGCGCACTTTCCGCAGGTTTTGCTCTAGGTTACACGGTCGGTTACGCCCACAAGAATTCGAAAGGCGGGAAACAGTCGCCGATGACTGCTTTCGCAAACACCATGATGGGTGATCTCACAGATATGGGTAACGAACTCGTGCTTCCGGCTCTCGATTCGAAGATCAAGGAAATGTTCGGATTCGAATTCTCCGGGATGCTTGAAAAGATCCGTGGATCGAAAAAAGCCGTACCTAAAAAGAAAGCTCTCCATCCACGCTCCGCAAAGTCGTTAGCCAAGGCCAAAACTAAAACCACGAAACAAATAGTGACAAAGAAGAAGGGCTGAAATCCTGGTCAATAAGTTTAGGGTAATGCCGGCGATTGCGTGATTTCACGCAGATTCGAGCGGATTTTTGCGAAAGGGGTGTGAACGCCTGATATAAAACGTGCTTACGAACGAGTCGGTCACGCCGCTCGAGCATATTCCTGCATTTTTTGTTCGACCGCATATATCGCACGCCTTTTATATAGCAACCTTACTGCGGCATCGACGAATATCTCCAGGTCGTCAGGCTTAGCCAAATATTCCGTAGCCCCTGCATTGAAAGCGTTTTGGCGGTCGATAGGCCGATTCATTGCCGAGAAAAACATCATCGGCACGTTGCACCCGCGTTGACGCATTAACTTGCACAGTTGCGATCCCGTCATGTCCGGCAATGCATATTCGAGAATGCACAGGTCAAATGCTTCACTTTCTAATTTGAAAAATGCCTCACGGCCACTGGCGACGGTAACAACCGATGCTTTCACGCCTGAGCCGCGTAGCATTATCGAGATCCATTCACACGAGTGGGTATCATCATCTACGCAGAGTATCCGATAAGCAACTTCGTTCATTTTGACAGCCTCCTTTGTTGTATAGGTAATTTAAGTGAGGTCAATCATAGATTCAGTATTGGAGAAGACATTAAAGACTAATTTCTTCGGCTATTATGACAATTACCGCATCAGATGGGAGCGGTAAACATTCGAATTCATAAAATCAGAACATACGGAGGAACATACAATGACCGCAAATTACAGCACAGACCAAATAAATGCCTCATCCGGAGGCTCGACCAGCTCTTTGGTCTATCTACTCGTCGGCACCGGCATCGGAGCCGCTCTCGGACTTTTATTCGCCCCAAAATCGGGCACCGAGCTTCGGGGCAGTATATCTGACATTACCCAGCGCGGCTACGGCAAAACGACCGAGCTCGCCAGCCGCGTCAAGGAACAGTCGGCAAATATGTTACAGACCGCCAAAGATAAAGCCGGTGACCTCTTCGAAATGGCGAGTTCACTGGGCACTGATCTCACCAACAAAGCTGAGGACTCCGCCAACGGTGTCAGCAAAGAGCTTGCCACGGGCGTCCAGCAGCTTGAGGAAAAGTTTGGCGAACATCAAACTAACTCGTCACGAACGGGTCGCCGCTCGTCGAGCATTGTGTAAGTAATACAGGCCATTCCCACAATGGCCTGTACAGCGAGGACAAAGACCGTGACATTTGTCCTCGCATCCCAGGCTGATGGGGGAACGATAAGTTCTCCCATCGCCTCCACTTTTAAAGTTGCAGGTAAAGCTCCCCTCCTTACGACGGAGGGGTGGACGCGTTTCGCGGACGGGGTGGTTCTTTAACATCCCTAAGGTTAAATGGAGCACAAATGATCAACCAACCCAAAGAACTATTGGACGTCGAACCCGATCCGCATGTAAAAGAAGAGTTTGCCCACGAAAGCGTCGTTAACGAAGGATCGCAGGAACAACTGCTCGAAAAGATCGCCGATTACACCGACCGCTCTCCCGAGCTTTCCGGCGGCGATGTCGATGCCGCCTGGGAAGACTCCGACGTCGGCGAAGAGTCGGTCGGCGGCGGTAATCCGACGCCGGATCAGAGCGTCGTCGAAGAGTTAGGCGAGGCAATGGGCGTCACCTACGAAGACAACGAGCCGCTCGATTTCCAGGAAAAATTAGAAAAACGTGACCGCGACCGCTGGGAACTAGACCCCGCCTCCGCCGAAGACTTTGGCGATACGGAATAGTTATAACATCAAGCAGGTCTATATTTAGTCACAACGTCGGAGGACTGTGCTAGAATCGCGGTGCCTGACCCCGCCATTTTCTGTCGTCCGCCTCTTGTCAGAACCGGGAGCGATAGCGACTGGGTTCTGACACGAACTACGGTGTTGGCTTCTTTTGCTTAGGGCCGCGTTCGACGTGGGCGGCGGCGAGATCGCCCGCACGGTTTTCGAGGCTGTCCACAAGAGTGGTGAGGGCGTTGGTTTTTGTTTCGAACATAGAGCCGCCCGGTATGAGGGCAGCGTTGTCAGCGATCCACTGACGGCAACGTTGGCCGGATTCGATCTCCTTGCGATTTTGGTCATTCATAATAGGTATGACGCTCCTTTATATTGAAATTTAACGGTAAAGCTATGGGTGCGTTAATTATAGCTAACTTGTTGAGCGTGTCAAACATAATGGTGAACGGCAAAACGGGCTTTTGAGAGAGCTTTGGGAGCTTTTGAATAAGTCGAGAGTGGAATGTAGAGAGTTGCGAGTGTGCTGGAATGAGTTGCAACGGCTTTGCGATGATGGGCGC
>JAYVOS010000255.1:0-6120 GCA_043757775.1 Chloracidobacterium sp.
TTGTAAAGTTCACCGGCAGCCTCGCCAAGGTCAAGACTAATATCGAGATCGGCGGGCAGAAAACATTTGTAGGAAACATTGTCGAGGCCGGCGATGAACAGATTGTAATCGAGGACAGGACGCAGGGGAACATAGCGTTTCAATACGGCGACGTAGTTAAGGCAAATTTGAAAATAGACCTGGTAAAGGAGTTCGGGGGGCAGCGGTAACGGTACACGGTTAATGCTATCGAGCACCGACAACCGACCACTGGCAACTGACAACTGATTGTTATGACATCATCCATCGGACAGAGTATCGACGTATTGTGCAACGAGCAGGGCCTCGACCGTGACCTCATTATTGAGGCCATGAAAGAAGCCGTAAAGGCCGCTGCGCGCAAACAATTTAAGGACAAGACGGGTGACAGTATTCAGGTCGAATGGAACGCCGAAGAAGGCGAGATCGAGGTTTCGGCTGAAAAAACGGTCGTTGAGACGGTCGAAGACCCTTTGAGCGAACTCTCTCTTACAGATGCACAGGAGCTTGCAGGTGATGAGATCGAGATCGGCGATATGCTCTTGTTGCCGCTCAACCGGGAAGACATGGGCCGCATTGCAGCTCAGACCGCGAAACAGATCCTCGTCCAAAAGGTCCGAGAGGCGATCCGTGAAAAGGTTTACGATGAATACATCGACCGCAAAGGTGAACTTATCAATGGAACCGTAAAACGCTTCGAGCGCGGCGATATGATCATTGATCTCGGCAACAATCTCGAAGCGGTCGTGCCGAAATATGAGCAATCACGCGGCGAAATGTGGAATCAGGGCGAACGCATCAGGGTCGTTATCGCCGATGTTTCGAAAGAGCAAAAGGGCCAGCAGATCAAGGCTTCTCGTGCATCGTCGGAGCTGATCAAACGCCTCTTTGAAATGGAAGTGCCTGAGATATACGACGAAACCGTCGTCATCAAATCAGCAGTTCGTGAGCCTGGCGACCGTGCAAAGATCGCTGTTACGTCCAATGAAAAGGACGTCGATCCGGTCGGGGCCTGCGTAGGTATGAAAGGCTCGCGTGTGCAGTCGATCATCAAGGAACTTCG
Source organism: Chloracidobacterium sp. (assembly GCA_043757775.1). GTDB lineage: Bacteria > Acidobacteriota > Blastocatellia > Pyrinomonadales > Pyrinomonadaceae > OLB17. The sequence goes on from JAYVOS010000255.1 coordinate 1,082, forward strand.
CGGCGAAAAGATCGACATTATTGAGTGGTCGGACGAGCCTTCGGTGTTTGCGGCTAACGCTCTTTCACCGGCAAAGGTTTCGCAGGTCCGCATTACGAACATTGATAACCGCTTGATGGAAGTTATCGTCGGCGAAGACCAACTGAGCCTCGCGATCGGCAAAAAAGGCCAGAACGTCCGTCTCGCAACCCGTCTCGTGGGATGGGAGATCAAGATCGTCAGCGAAGAGCTGATCAAAAGAGAAGTTGCTCAGCAAATGGGTAAAATGATGGCGTCGGGCGAAGCAGTGCCTATCACCGTTTTAGAAGGCGTCACGGCCAATCAGGCTGAAACGCTTGCTGAAAAAGGCATCGCGGATGTCGAGACGCTTGCCGCAACATCGGTCGATAATCTGGTCGATTACCTCGATGTCAGTATGGACGAGGCAGAGCAGATCCGTGCATCGGCTAATAGCATTGTCGAGGCACGCAACGTCGCAATGGGCGGCGGGGACGCCGAAGAGTCGGCAGAAGCAGTAGCAGAAATAGTTGAAGAATCAGCACCGACAGAAACGGTCGAAGAAACGGTAGTTGAAGTTGAAGCTCCGGCAGAGGTTGTTGAAGAATCACCTGTTGTCGAAGAAGTCGAGGAAGTCGAAGATGCTGAAGTAGCAACGGAAGAAGTTGTTGAAGCCGAAGAAAAGCCTAAAAAGGCAAAAAAGACGCCCGCAAAAAAGAAAGCTGAATAGCAGCTGAGCTTTATGTTTGCGGATAGTGGTTAAGACAGGTGGTTTGTTTTAGAAGAGTTTAACTGAAGTATGGCGATTGGAAAGAGCATAAGAGTTTACGATCTTGCACGCGAAGTGAAACAGGATCCCAAGCGCGTGATGGAAGATCTGCGTCGCGAGGGCATCGATGTCAGCGTCGCGTCTAATTCCGTCAGCCATGAGGTTGCTGAAAAGGTCCGCGGCAAGTATTTTCCCAAAACCGAGATCGCTCCTAAACGTGCCATCAAGGTTATAAAGAAAGCGGCTCAACACGATGATGCTCCGCACGCCGAGGTCGAGGCTCCGGCTGCTGATGCACCGGTGGTCGAAGTTTTGGGTGAGGTCGCCGCAGCGCCCGTCAAGGTCAAGACTCCTGTTAGCCCGGTCGAAGAGGCGGCAGCTGCCGTCACGCCAAGCGTCAAAAAGCTCGCCAAGAAAGCCGAAGAAACCCCTGTTGAGATCGCTCCTGTTGTAGAGGATGCTCCGGCCGCAACTGTTCGTGAGCCAAAACGTGTCTCAAAGGCAAAGGTTGATGCAGCGACTGTAGAAACCGTAGCTCAGACGGTTTCCGAAACACCTGTTGCCGAAGCCCCGACGGAAAATGAATCAGGGCCTGTCGAAACTGCTCCGGTGAAAGCCGTAGGGCCGTCCGGCACGACCGTCAAAACTCTAACACTTACAAAATCTGCCATTGAAAAAGGCATCAAGCCGGGCGACAAACTCGTCAGCGAAGCCGTTACTCAGACCGGAAGATTGGTTGCCGAACCGGCCCGCGGCGGCGACCCTCGTCGTCCTGCATTTCGCGGAACGCCGGGCGAGACCAACGCTCCGCAGATGACATACACTCCGCCGGCGGATAACCGTCGTCGTCCGGGCCGTGGCGGAGGACGCAAGGGCAACGATCGTAATAGTAGATTTGCTGAGCAGGATATCGACGCGCCACAGAAACGTTCCATCGAAGAACGTGTGATGGATCAGGTCGGTGCTGGAGCCGCCGGCGACAGAAAAACTGTCCGTCTTACCGAAGGTGCGACCATCCGCGAATTTGCCGAAGCTCTCGGCATCACTCCGCGTGACGTAGTCCAACTGCTGATCAATCGCGGAGTTTTTGCGACCCTTAATCAGCCTATCGGTGAGAAAATGGCGATCGAAATGGGTGTCGAATATGGCTACGACCTCAGCTTCGTGCCGTTTGAAGAAATGGTCATCGAAGAAGAATTTGAGGAGCTTATCGCTGCCGACGCAGACGATGTCGAGCTGCTGCGTGCACCGGTCATCACTGTCATGGGACACGTCGATCACGGTAAAACCTCGCTTTTGGACGCGATCCGTTCGGCTACCGTCGCCGAAGGCGAAGCCGGTGGTATCACGCAGCACATTGGTGCTTACAGTGTTTTAGTGGCAAATCCGGACAAGCCCGACGAGCAACGCCGCGTTGTTTTCCTCGATACACCGGGCCACGAAGCATTTACCATGATGCGTGCACGTGGTGCGAAAGCTACTGACATTGTGATCCTCGTGGTCGCTGCCGACGACGGAGTTATGCCGCAGACGGTCGAGGCCATCGAGCATTCAAAAGCTGCCGGTGTGCCAATCATCGTCGCCATCAACAAGATAGACAAAGTTGGTGCGAACCTCGATAAGGTCAAGCAGGGGCTTGCCGCTTTAGGATTAAATCCGACAGAATGGGGCGGCGATACGGAAATGGTCGAGGTCTCGGCCAAACAGAAAACAAATCTCGACACGCTGCTCGAAACTGTATTGTTCCAGGCTGATGTTCTTGCCCTTACAGCAAGCCCGACACGCCGTGCATCAGGTGTCGTGCTCGAAGCAAAACTTGATAAAGGACGCGGTGCGGTCGCAACTGCACTGGTTCAACAGGGAACAATGAGCGTCGGCGACCCTTTCATCGTCGGACAGTTTTACGGCAAGGTTCGTGCAATGTTCTCCGATCGCGGCGAAGCTGTTTTAACAGCCGGCCCAGCAACTCCGGTCGAAATACTTGGATTACAAGGTGTGCCGCATGCCGGGGATACTTTCCAGGTAGTCTCGGACATTGAGCGGGCCCAGGATATTGCTCAGCAGCGTCAGATGCACGCCCGTCAGGCGGCTCTGCTCAAAACCACAAAACGCGGCATCGAATCGCTCGGAAAGGCAGAGGTCAAAGAACTGCTGGTTATTCTCAAGGCCGATGTGCAAGGTTCGGTCGAGGTGCTTCGCGGTACGCTCGAAAAACTTTCGACCGAAAAAGTCAAGGTCCGAGTCATCCGTGCAGGTGTCGGTGCCATTGCCGAATCGGACGTTCTGCTCGCATCAGCGACGCAGGTGGACGATACTTCGACGGCGGTCGTCATCATCGGATTTAACGTCCGACCTGAGGCACGCGTCGCCGACATCGCGAAAAAAGAGGATGTCGATATCCGTCTCCACTCGATCATCTACAAGGTCGAGGAAGAGATCACAGCCGCGATGATCGGGATGCTCGACGCGATCGAGAAAGAAACGATCCTCGGAAAGGCTCTCGTTGTAGAAACATTCAAGGTTTCAAAACTCGGTACCATCGCCGGTTGCCGCGTTACCGAAGGCCTCATTCGCCGACAGGCGAAAGCCAGGATCCTTCGCGACAGCGTTGTCGTATGGGAAGGCGACATCTCGACGCTCAAGCGGTTTAAGGACGATGTTAATGAGGTCAAAAACGGATTCGAATGCGGTATCAGTCTGGTCAATTACAACGATATCAAGATCGATGACGAGATCGAGGCGTTTGTGATCGAAAAGATCGCCGCTACGGAATTGTAAGCTATGCGCAGGCCTGAGCGCTTTGCCGAAGCGTTGAAAGAAGAAATAGCGGAGGTTGTCGGGTTTGAACTTGACGACCCGAGGCTCTCGTTAGCGACCGTTACTGAGGTCGTCGTTGCCGTAAATCTAAAGGACGCAAAGGTTTACGTCCTTATTCGAGGAACCGAAGACGAGATCGAACAGGCATTGAAAACTCTGCGGCATGCGTCAACATTTGTTAGACAGCAGGTGGCGATGAACCTTAATCTTCGCCACGCACCGTATTTACATTTTTTACGTGACACCGCCGAAGAAAACGCTTCGCGGATCAGCGAGATCCTTGAGACCATCGAGATCAAGGAAGATATTCAAGAGGATGATAGTGAATAGTTGATAGTAGATAGTGGATAGTTACAAGTTTAACTATCAACTATCACTTATCATCTATCCACTTCTTAAGAAGTGTTAAGCCAAGTAGTTGAGTTAATTGAAACCAAACATAAGTTTGGAATTACGACGCATATCAAGCCTGACGGTGACGGTGTCGGATCGTCTTTGGGTCTTTGCTGGCTGCTCCGCAGTCTCGGCAAAGAGGCCGAGGTCATCGTCCACGGCGACGTTCCGTCCGCATATCAGACTCTGCCCGGTGCCGACGACATCCGCGATGTTAAGGCCATCGATGCCAAATACGACGCAATTTTCGTCATCGAATGCTCCGATCTTAACCGTCCGGGCATCGCCGGCCTCGACAGCGAATTTACAGTAAACATTGACCACCATGCGACGAGCGAGCATTTCGGAACGATCAACTGGATCGATTCGACCGCTTCGGCTGTAGGCGAGATGATCTACAATCTTTGCAAAGCCATCGGCGGCAAGATCTCCAAAGACATCGCCGAATGCGTTTATATGGCGCTCGTCACCGATACCGGCTCGTTCCATTTTTCAAACACATCCGAGCGAACCCTGAAAGTCGCGTCGGAGCTTGTTAAAGCCGGAGCAAAGCCCGCGAAAATCTCCGAAGCTGTCTATAATAATTATCCGTGGTCGCGTATAGAACTGATGCGCCAGGTCCTCGACACCGTAAAACGTGACGAATCGGGGCGCATCGCGATGATCCGTCAGACGCTCGATATGGAGGTGGTTGCCGAAACCGTCGATGGCGATAATAACGGATTTGTAAATATACCGCTTGCAGCACGCGATGTAGTCGCCGCTGTGTATATGCGAGAGGTCGCTCCGAATAAATATCGCTGTAGTCTCCGCTCTAAAGGCGATATCAACGTCGCCAAGGTCGCTGAAAAATTTGGCGGCGGCGGACACAAAAATGCATCCGGTCTAGGCGTCGAAGGCGATTGGGACACCAAAGAACGCGAGCTTGTCGCTGCCGTTAAGGAAGCGGTTGATAGATCTGAGATCTGATGCGCAAGCTCGAGCGTAAGCAAGGGCGATAGATGATCTTGAGTGTTACGCCCTTGCTTACGCTCGGGCTTGCTCAAATTTATGTCTGAAAAAC
>JAYVOS010000256.1:0-6110 GCA_043757775.1 Chloracidobacterium sp.
CCAGGATTGCCTTGACCTCCGTTGAGAGCATCGTCAGATTGCCTTCGGTTGCGAGTTGGCTCGGGACAAATATCGCGAGAGTCACGAGTGCAAAATAAAACGCCGTCGCCGATAAAAACGAAAGGCTCGATATAAGCTCGTATGGACGAAACAGCACGAGTATTGAAAATAAAAACAGCCCGATGTAGGTAAAAAGATGCCCGTTGCGGACGAGCCAACGATCGCTTTTGAGCAGTTCGTGGGCCTGTCCTATCTTGAGAGCTTTCCTCTCGGCCTTAGTGCCAGACGGAAGTTTTATGATAGACGCTGGCTCTGTCGAAACAGTCGCGGTATTGACGACGACATTAGATCTCGAATGTGTAGCATCACTATTACCAGAGGCTTGCGAGGATGTAGTTCGTTCATGCAGATTGACCAGACTCGGCGGCTCGGCCTCTGCGTTTACCAGACCGCCAAACGAGCAAAGCGGCGACAAGTCGTTAGAGACCGTGCCGCCGGCTTTTGATGGTGTAGAAAGTGATTTGAGATCCTTACTTTTGTGGCTTTCGATGGACATCTTTTGCGGTAATGCTCATAAGCTGTTTTATTAAAGAGTGATTAAACCGCAACTTCCTCAGTTTCCATCGTGATTAGGTCGCGAACTTTCTGTTTGAGAGCCTTTTCGAACTGACGCGCTTCGTTGACGCCCCCGAATGAAAGTTGCTGTAGGTTGGCTTCGATACGTTTGCGATAGTCCGAAACGAGCGAATCGGACACCCCTAACATCTCCGCGACCTCTAACTGCGTACCGCTGTCCGAGATAAGATAGCAGTGCCACAGCACATTTATCATACGGTCGTATTGTTTGGCTTTGCCGCGAACCGATTTATTGAGCGTGACGAGGAAATTATCGACAAACCCGGCGGCGGCAGTTTCTGCCTCGTTGCGAAGCAGGTCTTCCTCCGGTGTCTCGCGTGTGTCTTTGAATTCGAACGGCATACGATCGTCGTCGTCGCTGTCAGTTCCGCTGCCGACCGGGACAAGGTGAATATCCATTATCGGCAACCGCGACATTACAAATGAGCGGAGCGAGCGGACATCGACCGGCGAGTCGATAGCTTTGAGCACACGGATAATAAGTTTTTCAAGTTCGGGGTTGCTAATGACGATCTGTGCATCGCCAGTGCAGCCGACCATACGTGTGTCACGACCCTGGAATGAGACTGTCTTTACACGTTGATCCATTTCCTGAACGTCACGACGTGATTTCTGTAGTTTCCAGTCTGACAAACCGTAGAGGCGGTCGGCGAGACGGCGGTGAGCCTCGGGGTTATCGACATTGTCAAACCGTTTGAAGATTGCGCTTGTCTGTATGAGCGTCGAGATGCGGCGGGCGAGGCGATATGATTCGGGGTAGCGTTTTCGCAGCTCCGCCGTGAGCATATTGGTCAGCTCGATCTGGCTGATCTCGGCTTCGATCTCCGAATCGGACATCTCAGTATCTATGTAATGCTGAAATCGGTCCTTCGACAACAGAGCGACAAACAGTTCCTGCGTCAGATCAGTGTAAGCATTATGCTTGCCTTCTTCGACGAGAAATCCCGCACGTTTCGAAGCTCGAACCAGCGGGTGGGACGATACGATGCGGTGCAATTCTATCCAGATCTGATTGACATCGGATGTCTTGAGGCTGTCGTTCCATTTGCCTACTTTGATCTGTCGGTGGTGAGGTGGTCTGGGGACCCTTTCTTTGGTTTTCACTTCGTTCATAATTCAGCCTGTATTCCGATAAGAGTGTCCTTTTCTCGGCAGCTCGCGTGTCAGGCAATTGTGCATACCGTCTGTGAGCTAAACAGACAGCCGGTCTTCGATGCGAACTTCGCGCATTCGGGTTGCGAACACAATCACGTGTCTGGAGAACTGTTGTTTTGGGGTAGAAAGATTTAGCGTGATCAACTGCTTGGTTTAGCTGCCGATCTGATTACCGGTGGTGAGAAGATTTCGTCTCACTACCTACAATTAAGATAGTAACAATTATTTGCAGTTTGCACAACCATTTTTTGTAATGTTGTATATTGTTTATACAATTTCTGTAAATCGCTGCAAATAAATGAGTTAAAAGGTAATTTAGTGGCGAATTAGCCCAAAACGATTGTTTTTTCTCATTTTTCTCACGTTTGTTTTGGAAGCAAACCCCCATTACGGATTTACTTTTGATGTAACAAAGAATGGATCTGCGTCGCCGCTAGGTGCGAACTCGGTCGAATACTGTCCTATGACTTCATCAAAGATGACTGGTTTCTATAAAAACGAAGATTGTCCCTCGTCAAACGAATTGCTTGAGTTTCAAAGCGGAGATCTTTTACGCTCGCGCGACAGCGAGATCAACCGCCATCTTGCGACATGTGATTTTTGCGAAGCTGAGGTCGAATTCTATTCCATGTTTCCGCAGGCAGAGGACGCTGCCCAATTTGAAACAGGCGAGATTCCCGCACCGCTCTTCGACCTAGCCGAAGCTCTACTAAAAAACCGCCACGGCAACCCGCTGTCACTCAATTCGTTATTAAAAGAAAAAACAGGTGTGGTTATAGATAAGGTATAACCATTTTGTTTAAGAGCCGCAGATCTCGTCGATGGCTTCCGAGTATTTTTCGTCGATGACGTTACGTTTGATCTTGAGCGTGGGGGTCATTTCGCCTTTGTCGATGGAAAATTCGCGGGGGAGGAGATAGACACGTTTGACACGTTCGTAGTCGGAAAGCTCGCGTGTGAGATCAACAGCATCCCGCTGCATACGTTTGATGAACTGCGGATTTTCGCACAGCTCTTCGCGTGTACCTGCGGTGTCAATGCCTTCGGATCTCATCTCTTCTTTCAGAGCGTCCCAGTCAGGCACGATCAAAGCACCGACCTGTTTGCGACCTGAGCCGACGACGACCGGTTGCGATATAAGCGGACTTTGCTTTAACAAACTCTCGACCTGTAGCGGAGCGACGTATTTACCGTTAGACAGTTTGAATAGATCCTTGAGGCGGTCGGTGATGTAAAAATGGCCGTCGGAGTCTTTGTAGCCGACATCGCCGGTGTGGTAAAAACCTTCGTCGTCGATGGCAAGAGCGGTCGCTTCGGGATTATTGTAATAGCCCTGCATCACGTTACGTCCGCGAATAAGAACCTCGCCGTCTTTTTCGGCGATCTTCATCTCGATGCCTTCGAACGGCGTGCCGATCGAACCGGCTTTGGTGTCATCCGGGCGATTGGCACACGTGACACAAGCCTCGGTCATACCGTAGCCTTGCAAGATCGGGATGCCCGCTGCCCAAAATGCATACGCAAGTTTTTTCGAGAGCGGAGCTCCGCCTGAGACAAAGAACCTTAGAGAACCGCCTACGCCATCACGCCATTTAGAAAAAACGAGGCGATTAGCCAGAGCTTGTTTAGCGGCAAGGCTTGCGGAGACCCTTTCCCTTTTGTCTTTGGCGGTCCAATATTCCTGCCCGACAACGAGTGCCCATTCGAACAGCTTAGTTTTCCAGCCGCCAGCCGCTTTACCTTTCTTAACTATCTTGTGATAGACCTGCTCAAACAAGCGCGGAACTGCCGTCATGATCGTCGGTTTGACCTCTTGGAGATGCGAGGCAAGCTGGTCGAACGCCGCACAGTAATGTATCGAAACTCCGTTTGAACAGAGGACGTAAAACACTGTTCGTTCAAAAATGTGCGAGAGCGGCAGCACGGCGAGGCTGCGGTCAGTCGAGCGGATCGGCAGCCCCTTTGAGATCGCGACGATGTTCGACACAAAATTGTCATGCGTAAGCATCACGCCCTTCGGCTCGCCGGTTGTTCCCGAAGTGTAGATGATAGTTGCGAGGTCGTCAGCTTTGATCTCCGCCAGGACGCGCTCAACTATGTCAGCGTCTATCTTTTTATATGCATCGCCGCTGCTCTCGACATCAGACAATGAGATCGCACGGCTCTCGTTATCGGGAATTCCCTCGGCGTCAAAAAAGATCAGCTTTTCGAGCCGCTCGACGCTGCGAATGGCATTTTCGGCGTGCTTCCAGATCTTTTTGCCGGAGATAAAGAGCATCTTAGCACCAGAGTTTTCAATTATAAAACGGATCTGTTCGACGGCCTGGGTTGTATATATAGGAACATTGACCGCACGCAACGACAAAATGGCAAGATCAACGAACGACCATTCGGGGCGATTTTCGGAAATGATCGCCACACGGTCGCCTGCTTTGACACCCATTGCCGCTAGGCCGAGAGCGATGTGCTTGACACGCTCGATGACGGCCTCGCCGTTGAGATATTTCCACACACCCTCGACCTTATAGGCGAGAGCGTCGGTTTTATTGTGCCGCCGAAACGATTCGAAGCAATAATGCGGGATCGTTTGCGGAATATTTTCGAAGCCTATTAGGTTTTCAGCGGTCATTCGCGGTTCGTCGAAACAAGTGTTCGGGCGTCCTATTTCGGATAAATTATTCTGACAAAGAGCGGCGATTAAGTCCAATTAAGAGCCTGTAAGTTCGAATGCAAATTTTTCATTAGTCTTCATATCCGTTTGGATGAGCCTGTTTCCAATCCCACGCCGTTTGGACGATCTTTTCAATATCGGTATGTTCTGGTTTCCATCCTAAAACGTCGAAGGCTTTCGTGGAATCGGCAATGAGATGCGAAGGGTCGCCCGAGCGTCGCGGCTCGATATTGATCTGGATCGTATTACCGGTAACTTTGCGTGCGGCCTCGACAACCTCTAAAACAGAGAATCCGTGATCGCTCCCTAGGTTTATCTGATTCGACGCACCGCCATTATTAAGGTAATCAAGTGCCCGTATGTGAGCGTCAGCGAGATCGGCGATATGCACGTAATCCCGGATGCAGGTTCCGTCGGGCGTTTCGTAATCGTCACCGAAAATTGAGACAAACGGCAGCTTGCCACTGGCAGCACTCAAAACATTAGGGATTAGGTGCATTTCAGGTTCGTGATGTTCGCCGCATTTTTCGGTCGCACCCGAGGCATTAAAATACCGTAGAGCGACAAATTTTAATCCGTAAGCCGTGTCATACGCCGCTAATATCTGCTCGGTCATAAACTTGGTCCACCCGTATGGATTGACAGGTTTTTGCGGATGTGTCTCGTCGATCGGGATAAACTGCGGGTCACCGTAGGTCGCGCAGGTTGACGAAAATACAAATGTTTTCACGCCCGATTCGATCAGTGCGTTGAGCAGATGGTTGGATTGTACGGTGTTGTTTTCAAAATACTTTGCCGGATCGGTGACTGATTCGCCGACGTTGGCATACGCGGCAAAGTGAATACACGCATCGACTTTGTGCTCGGCGACGATCTTTTTGACCAATTCGGCATCGCCTGCGTTTCCATTATAAAAAGGAACATCCGCATCAAGCGACTGCCGATGTCCGTAGGTCAAATTATCTAAAACGACCGCGTCTATACCTCGCTCTCGTAAAAGTGCGACCATCACGCTGCCAATATATCCCGCCCCGCCTGTAACCAATACTGTCATTAAAATTACTCCTGAGATCTACTAAATTTAGCGTAATACGTGGCGGGCATTTTGGCGAACTTGAAAGGTATCATGTCCAGTAATTACGGTCGAGCGAGCGGTAGTTGATCGCTTCGCTGATGTGTGTCGGCCGGATGTTTTCGCTGCCGTCGAGATCGGCGATGGTGCGTGATACTTTTAAGATACGGTCGTGGGCTCTTGCTGACAATCCCTGTCGCGTCATCGCTTTTTCAAGCAGTTGCTCGCTCTGCTCGTCCAGTACGCAAAACGTGCGTATCTGTTTCGGCGACATCGACGAATTGGAAAATCCATCGCCCGCAAACCTCTCAAGCTGAAGGTCGCGAGCCCGTATTACTCGTTCCCGAATAACCTCGGACGAGTCGCCATCAACAGTGTTTTTTGCCCGCAGCTCTTGAAATTTCACCGCCGGAACGTCGATATGTATGTCGATGCGATCCATCAACGGGCCCGAGATCTTGCCGACATACCGCTGTATCTGCATTGGCGAGCAGAGGCATTGCCGGCTTGAGCCAAAATAACCGCACGGACACGGATTCATCGAGGCAACCAGCGTAAATGCCGCTGGAAAGGTCA
>JAYVOS010000257.1:0-1676 GCA_043757775.1 Chloracidobacterium sp.
GATGAGGTCCTGTCCGGACTGTGGCGGCACGATCTCAAGCTCGCTCTGAACGCGGCCGCGACTATCGACGAGAACTTTGCGGTAGCCGGGCTTGCCGCGAAGGTATTCGTCGTAATACTGCTCCAGTCCGCCTTTGCCGATCACATCACCGGGGCGGAATCCCTTGTCCTTAAAATCGTCGCTTTCGAGCTGCTTAGGACTGATCTCGCCGACATAACCGAGCACATGAGCGAGTGTCGTGCCAAGCGGATAAAATCTCTGCGGCTGGAGTTCAACGCGCAGTTCGGGAAATTCGAGCGTGTGGGCCTCGACCCATGTGATGTCCGGAATGCCGACATTTTCTTTCAAAACCATCGTCTCGAAATCATTCTGCTTTTTGATCAGATTGAGGCGTTCGACGACGAATTGACGGTCAATGCCGAGGCCGTGCGAATAAACATCGACGCGGTCGTTAATGTTGATAGATTTGAGCGGCTCATTCGAGATGACGACGTTGTATGTCGGACGCGAATCAACGAGCAATTTACCGTTGCGGTCAAATATCGCACCGCGCGGAGCGGGGATCGGTATCAGCCGGACGCGTTGATTTTCGGCACGTTCGCTAAAATAATCACCGCGGACAATTTGCAGGTAATAGAGACGAATGCCCAAAAGCGTCAGCAGGATAAAGGCGAGTGCCTGGATCGTGCTGACCCTTAATCCGAGCTTTTGAACGTGATCACCGATCTTCATTTTATTTATTCAACCGTATTGGATTTCGGCGTCGTGTCTGTCGGCGAGGTGCAAACACATCGCGTTTCTTGCGTCTCATCTTGTCACCCGAGAAATTTTGCAGAAGCAAATATACAAGCGTTCCGGCGATGGTAGTACCGATGAGCGAATAGGCCGCTGTGACCAAAATATCCCCGGTCGGAGGCTGTCCAAACAGGCGGTGCAGACCGTAAAAAATAGCACTATGCAATACACATGCTCCAGCTATGACGGGTATGCGCAAGATAAGGTTGTCCATATAGACACGCCTTGCTATCTCAGAAACTACAAATGCAACGACCGTCTTAGAAAAGCCATTAGCACCCAGCAAACCTCCGCTCAAAGCATCCATTGCGACGCCCGAAATTGTTCCAAAGAGTATCGCCCGGATCGAGTTTCGCTGGAGTGCGGCATACACGACAATGATGAGAGGGAAATCAATGTAACCAAATCCGTCCCAGACGTTGCGCAAAGTCCATTGCAGGACGATCGCTATGATCAGACTAATTGTAAGCTTGACGCCCTCCATATTTTAAAACCTGACGCTCCGCATCACTTCTTCACTTCCTTTGTCGCGTTTGGAAGTTTCTGCTCGAACGGCTCACGTTGGGGCGGCTCGTAGAGCAAGATGCCAACTTCCTGCATAGAATTTAACTTTGCTGCCGGTTTTATCAGTATCTGTAGCGGTGTCGTAGCTGATCCGGGAACGACGCTGACGATGTCGCCGACTTTTAATCCCGCAGGATAAATACCGTCTTGCCCGGTCGTAAATACAGCCTGGCCGACCTGCACGTCAACCGTTCCGGGGACGTATCGCATTTCGAGCAGATCACCTTTACTGGTGCCGCTAACTACACCCAGCGCATTAGATTCACCTATCTGGCCGACCACCGCACCGATACCGGATTTATTACGCGTGACTAGAT
>JAYVOS010000258.1:0-6070 GCA_043757775.1 Chloracidobacterium sp.
CGGGCGGGTTCAGGCTCGGTACCGAGCCAAATACGAAAAAGACTTTGATCAATATGTCCACCCGTAGTTTTCTGGGCGTTAATGTCGATGGCAAAGGCAGACTGCAAAATACAAATATAAGCATTAATACAGATTGGAACTTTCAAAATCAGTTTAAGCTCGATTCTTTTACGGGTTTTTCGGTCGAAAAAATTTACGAGGATGAATTTGGGGCTCGGCGAAATGGGGCCCAGCAAGGTGCATTTTACGGAAAGGATTTTCGGACGGCGAAGCAGTTTTATACACACGGAGGCTTCGAAAAAACTTTTAATAAGACAATCGGCATCGACGGCGGCATCGGAATGAAAGTTAACACCTTTGACCTTGATTTCGGTGCAAGCGAGCGTTATCCGCGAGTCTCACCGGCGTCATTTCTGGGTAGTAGCCAATTGGATCCCGGTAATAGCTTTAGTTTTAATTATGATGTCGGAATCGCGTTGCAGCCAACTGATCCGTGGAGTATCCATCTCAAGTATGAACGCGACAAATTGACCCGAAATGATACCAAACTGACTGCGTTTGACGCGAATATATATTCGCTACGTTCGACGTATCAATTTACACGATTCATTTTTGCCAGAGTAAGGTTGGATTACGAAACGATCGACGGGACGATAAACTCACAAATGCTCTTCGGTTGGAGCCCAAACCCGGGAACGGCATTTTATGTCGGTTACAACGACAACTCTAACTACCGCGCTTATAACGAATACCGCAACCGTTTCGATGACGGTTTTCGCCAAGACGGGCGGCGGTTTTTTATTCGAATGTCATATTTGTTCCGCAAGAGCCTTTAGCCAATTCTATTTCAGATTCTTTTCGAAGAAAGCCAAAATTCGTGTGTATTCATCCGTCCAACTTTCAGGTCGGACGAATCCGTGATTTTCCGATGGGTAAAACTGCGTTTGGAAATATTCGGTCTTGCCAAGCCGGATCAGCTTTTCGGTCAACTGCATCGAATCTTCAACGTGGACGTTATCATCGACCATGCCGTGCAGTATTAGCAATTGAGTTTTCAAACCTTCGGCATAAGAGATCGGCGAGCTGCGTTTGTAGGCTTCGGGGTTTTTGTCGGGAAAGCCGAGCCGCTGTGCGGTGTATTGCGGTGACGAAGCGTAGTAATTTTTCCAATCCGCCACCGGACGTAATGCTGCCGCCGCCGCGATCTTTTCAGGGACGCGAAACGCCAGCATCTCCGCCATAAATCCGCCGTAGCTGCCGCCGTAAACGCCAACCTTGCTTTGGTTTACAGAATAATTCTTGACCATGAAATCGATGCCATCGACCTCGTCATCCATGTCCTTGCCGCCAAGGAAATCATAAACATCCGTCCGCCAATCCCGTCCATACCCTGCCGAGCCACGATAGTCCATGTCGAGCACAACATAACCTTTCTGCGTCAGCAGCTCGTTGAACATAAACTCGCGATAGTAATTGTTCCAACCATTGATCGTGTTTTGCAGATAACCCGCACCATGGACAAACACCACCATCGGATATTTTTTCTTAGCATCGAAACTCGCCGGAAGATAATATTTCGAAGCGATCTTTTTACCATCTCGCGTTGGAATGTCGATGAAATGCGGAGCGTTCCATTTGCGACGGGCAAATTCATCGGGAACGGTATGAGTCAATTTCGTAACGTATTCGCCCTCACGGCAATCGGAACAGACCCGTTGAACGTAAAGTTCGTCCGGCATTTCCCATTGAGAAAAACCGTAAAGTAACATTGGCTGTGCATTCTTTTCGTCCATCTGCGGACTGACTTTCATCCCTTTTTCATAGGACTTAAGTTTTGTGCTTTCATGTTTTGCGACGTCATACAGAAAGAACTGGCGTTCGTCTGCCGATTCTTCGGTCGAGTTATACGCGATACTATCGCCGCCCGCAGTCCATTTTGCCCATTCGACCTGCCAGTTTCCTTTCGTGAGCTGCTTGATTTCAACATCATTCCTTAGTCTGTCGCCGCCCTCTTGAACTCTTGCGGACGGGTCAGACACACTCCCTACCGGTTGTGTTTCCGCCTTCAGTGTTGCGAGATAGATATGGTTGTGGCCGTCTTTTTCGGAGCAAAAGAAAATTTGGCTTGCGTCTTTCGGATTTGGTTCGAAAATGACGGAGAGCGACGCCTGCCATTTGTCGTCGGTCTCGTCGGAGATGGTGATGATCTGCTCGTCTTTGCTGCCGACATTGTGGACGTAGAAAAGCTGTCGGCGTGTGGTGTCTTTGTCATTGCGGTCAACTATTAGGCTGCGGTTGTCTGCCGCCCACGCCATGCGTCGAAAACCCGAAACTCCCTCGCTTTTTGGCAGTTTGATCTCAAGCGCCGTATCGCGGCTGCCATCGGTCGGCGTCACGAAGAGCTTTTGCTCGGACCAGCCGCGTCGTGTCGTCGGAGCCTCGACAAATTCGCCAAGATAATTCGGCACAAAAAGAGCCTTGTATTTCGAGCTGTCCGACACAGTGTAAGCGAGCATCTTGCCGTCTTTGGAAACGGAAGGGCCTTGGACGGAAATAAACTTTGCCTGATCGGCCTCACGAGTAAGCTGGACAGTCGTCGCATCGGTGATATTCAGCACGAAGATGTTGCCACCCTGCTGATACATTATCCGGTCGTTGTCGATAAACCTTGCACCCACCTCAGGGGACTGTGTTTTTGTGTAACGCTTGGGTTTGCCTTCGCCGATGTTAAATAAATAAAGATCGCCGCCCTGCGTGAATAGCAGCTTTTTCGAGTCGGGCGACCATTCGAAATTGCCAAGATTATTTTCGCGGGCACGGACAAATTCGTCGCTGACCGTCAGCCCGTAGTCGAGCTTATTTTCCTTCTCCGGTGTCGCCGACGGTTTTGGCAGGTCGCTCAGTCGCAGGATGATCTGCGGGTTGCCGCCGCTCGTTTGAACCAAATAGAGATCTTTGGGCAGCTTGTTTTCAGCGTTCCACAGATAAATGACCTTAGTGCCATCCGGTGACAGCTTTTCACCCTCAACCCGCGTCCCCGCTATCGACGGCTCGGCCATGATCTCGCGAACAGTCAGGTTTTGAGCGATGACACTCGAACCAAGGTAGAATACAAAAATAGAGACTAAAAGAGAAAGTCGTACCCAACTTATCATAATTATTATTTCTTACGGAAGTTCTAAAGCGTTTACACGCTTTTCTGTTTTTTGAGCGTCGGTCAGGCGGCCGTAATCGTAGATGGCGTTTTCCCAGGTGCCGTACATGGCGTTTGGCAGCAGGATATAGCGTTTGCCAAACATATCTTTGGCTTTATCTACCTCTGCAAAGCAGTCTGCGACGGATTTTCTTTCAAATACGTTGGAATGATCGTCAAGGTTATCTCCCATAAAGAACACGATTCGATATTTTTGGAGGATGATCTCGCGGCGCGGTTCTTTGGTAGAGATTCCGTTGCCCTTTTCGTCAACTTGGCGAAGCAGCACGTTGTCGGTCGTAACGTCTGTAAAACCGACGGCTTTGAGATTGTCCATCGTCGCTTGTTTTTGGACCTCATCGCGGTTAGAGACGAAAAATACCTTTACGCCTTTTGACGCGGCGTAATTCGCAAATTCGACCGCTCCCGGAACGGCTTTAGCTTTACGCATATCGCCCCACGCATACCAATCTTTCAATACAAATCCGGTTCGCGTTTTAATAGTGGCAGCCTGTGCGGGCGAATTGTCGAGAACGGTCTCGTCGATATCGACCATGATCGCACGCGGCTTTTTCTGCTCGGGCTTTGGCAATTTCTTAACGTTCTTTTTATCGAGGTCGGCGTCGAGCTGCCAGCGTGCGAAGTTGAAAGCCTGATAAGCGAGAGCACGGAATTCACCGGCTTTTTGCATCCAGAGCGTCGCTCCGGCTTGATATTCGTTGTCAACGGCGGCTGTCTGAGCGGCTTTGACACCTTGTCCGGTCGTAGAAATTGTGACGAAATACGTCGCCGAGATCGTGCACAAAACCAATGATAATATCGATAGGTTGCGTTTTAATTTCATATTTCAAATTTGTGAGCTAGATTTGAATCAATTATAAATGATTATGCCCGAAACGCCGAAGAAAAGACCTGCAAACAAAGAAAAGCCGGATGATTCGACTTGGGAAGAAGATCAGAAACGCCGCGAATATTACTACGACGACGCACACGGGTACGAAGTGTTTGACCCCGAAAGCGAAGACGAAGATGAGTCGGAAGACTAAGCAACCGTCGTTTCGATATCGACCTCTATAGCACGCCAACGCTGTTGGTTAAACCGCAGAAAACTAAGCAAAAATCGCGTTATATGACCAGCGAGGACAGCGATCCAGATATGTATCGGACGTAATTGGCCTGTCTGTTGTATTACTAAACAAATGCCCACCGGCAGCAAAACCTGTGAGATGATCGAGATATAGAGAGGGCTTTTTGTGTCGCCGGTGCCTTGCAGACCGCCTGTGTAAGCAAGAGCTGCGGCGATGAAAAATCCCGAAACGCTCAGGACACGTAATAGCTGCACGCCGATCTCGACCACCGCCGGATCTGTCATTCCAAATATCGCGAGCAATTGCTGAGGAATAAAAAAGAAAAACAGTCCGACGACAAAGGCACCAGCGATCCCGAAACTCGCAGCGGTTCGCACGGCAGCGACGGCTCTGTCAGGATGTCCGGCTCCCATATTTTGTCCTGCAACCGACGACGAGGCCCCCATCAAGGCATTCGACGACCACGTCACGAGCAGAAAAAGCTGGGTGTAACACACCGCATACACGGCCTGCGTCGCCTTGCCCTGTGCGAGCGATCCCATAAACGCCGCCATCACGACGCCGCCGACATTCATCGCGATGCCCTGGATACCGGCAGGCAGGCCAAACTTGAATAGCTGTCGAATCACTTTCCAATCAGGGGCATAACCGCCTTTTGGAAATGAAACGACCCACGTCCCGCTCCAAAGTTTATAGAGTGCATAAATGCCGACGAGGCCTGAAGCAATACAGGTCCCCATTGCCGAACCGGCAGTTCCAAACGCCGAAATAGGGCCGAAACCGCGAATGAGCACGACATTAAATATTAGATTGAGGACGGTCATCGTCACGCCGAGGATCATCGGCGTTTTGGCATCACCCGCTGAGCGGAGCGATCCGCTGAGCATGAAATAGATCAGCATTCCAAAGCTGCAAGTGAACATTATCCGCAGAAATGGCAGGGCTTCGGCGGTGACATCCGGGTCGGAAGTGACGATCTTTAACAGGTATGGTGCGGCAAAATATCCGATCGGTGCAAGGATGCCGAGAGCCATAAATAAGGCGGTGAGAAAACCCTGATAGACCGTTCGGTTCACTTTTTCGCGGTCGTTAGCACCGGCAAAGCGGGCGACCAGCACGCTCATGCCGATAAAGATAGACGACACAAAAACGATGACGACGAGGAATATTTGAAACCCGACACCGATCGCCGCGTTTGCCTGGTAGCCGATCAGGTTCCCGACCATTATCTGATCGACCCAGCCCTGGACACCGCTGATGATGTTTGTCAGGACAGCCGGCCAAGCGATCTTCCAGACCGCACTAGTCAATGGTCCTTCAACGATCGAGCGGTCAAAATTTTTCTTTGGCGGGTCTGCCGCGATGATCGGTTCGTCGATCATCACGCCATCAGCGGTCAGGGGAATCGTTTCTTCGGCCATGCAGTTTATGTTCTACGTGCTGGTAGATTAAACCGTTTCACTTAAGTCGCAAAATGCGAGTTACTTTTTCGGCCGCTCGTTGGCTTTTAGAACACGTTTACGCAAGCGAATGGCTTTTGGTGTGACTTCGATCAGTTCATCGTCAGCGATGAATTCGAGTGCTCGTTCGAGCGACATTTCACGTTGCGGGACGAGGCGCATAGCTTCGTCAGCGGACGTCGTTCGCATATTTGAGAGCTTTTTCTCTTTGATGGGGTTTACGTCGAGATCGACCGAACGGGCATTTTCGCCGACGATCATCCCTTCGTAAACCTTGATCTGCGGCTTGACGAAGAGCGTTCCGCGTTCCTGTAAGTTATAGAGAGCGT
>JAYVOS010000259.1:0-6058 GCA_043757775.1 Chloracidobacterium sp.
CAGCATGGAGTTGTTATGAGTATTTCGGACAAAAACTTTTACTCTGGTTTTATAAGTGATTTAGACGCTCAGCCGCTGAAACGCAGAGAGGACGGAGCAGTTGAAGCTGATGGAGTTATTTATCCCCGATTGCACCCGAAGCAAGTCCCGGGCAAATATTGGGTAGATGGACACACCTGCTTAAACTGTGCATCTTGTCCTTATGAAGCTCCTAAGAATATACGATTAGAAGATGATGACGAGACCTGCACAGCGTATGTTTACCGTCAGCCGGAAACGCCGGAAGAAGAAGCAGATTTGCGGAAAGCAATGTATTGTTGCCCTGTGGAAGCAATCATGGACACGGGAACCGATAATGTTCGCTAGAGCATCCAAGCAATGAATGTGAAGCGTCGTTGATAATACACCAACTCCGGTATTATCAACGACATTTTTTTGCACAAGTCCGCGCGTGAGCAAGGGCGTAACACTCAACGTCGAAGGTATCGCCCTTACTAACGTGCGGGCTTGCGCATTGCGGCCTTTACGGCGTTTTCTTTTTCTTGGTGAGGCCGGATTTGCGTTCGGATTTGCGGACGAAGCCCATGGCTCCATAGAGCGGGCTGTCGTCGCCGTATGCGGCGCTGCCGGCGACGCCCTGGCCGACCTTTGTGCGTTTTGTGTCAAGTGCGGCATACATGTCGTCGCGGATCTCACGTTTTAGCTTGAGCTGAGCTTCCATCGTGTCGATCTCATCATCGGCTGCGGCGGCGCTATTAAGATCCGTACTGAAAGCCGTCCGGACGATGCCGTTAAAATCGACACTTTTCGCCCCTTCCGTCCAAGCGTCGTACATCACGCCGCATTGTTCCTTGACCCTCTTAACATTTACATTTGCCATAACTATTTCTCCTTGATGTTTTTTTAACAATTAGTGAAACACGGGCTCATCCACGTTTTCCCGAGAATAATACACCCGATCAAACCCCACGTCAACGCCATATAACACGGCGTTTATATCGTTTAATTCACGATCTTGCTCTTTTAATTGCGAAGATAGGTCTTTTAATTCCCAAATAAAGCTTTTAATTTGCGAGAGAGATCTTTTAATTTCCGACTTATATCTTTTATTTTTCAAATAAGAGACCAAGATCGCAAAAATAATAGTCATGCATCGACTTCATCAAAGTTATATGAAACTTTGATTAGAGTTGACTTCAGATCTTCCGAAATGTTTGTGTATGTGGTTGATGCGGACGTAAAGAGAGTAATTCCATACTCGTTACGTACTGCAAATAGTATTTGCTCAAAGAGATCTTTCGAGTCCCATCGGAGTGGTTCATAAGCAATAAGAGCTTTGTGTTGCGGATTCCAACGAATACCAGAAGCATCTCGATAGATGAACTCGAAATCTTTAGAAACTGGTCGAACCATCAGCCCGCTTTCGACGTCAAGCATTACCTCGTTTATTGCTTCACGGTTCACAGCTTTTAACTCCGCATCGCCGTCAATATCTCATCCACGACCTTTTTGGCGTCGCCGAAGAGCATTAGCGTGTTGTCTTTGTAGAACAGCGGGTTGTCGACGCCGGCGTAGCCGCTGGCCATGCCGCGTTTCATGACGATGCAGGTGCGCGATTCCCAGACGTGGAGGACGGGCATGCCGGCGATGGGTGAGCCGGGGTCGTCCATGGCGGAGGGGTTGACGATGTCGTTGGCACCGATGACCCAGGCGACGTCGACGCTCGCGAATTCGTCGTTGACCTCGTCCATTTCGAAGACGATGTCGTAAGGAATATTCGCCTCGGCGAGCAGGACGTTCATGTGGCCGGGCAGGCGACCGGCGACCGGGTGGATCGCAAATTTGACCTCGACGCCTTTTTCTTTGAGGATCTTGCAGACCTCGGCGAGCGAATGCTGTGCCTGCGCAACCGCGAGGCCGTAGCCGGGAATGATGATGATCTTTTTGGCGTCGAGCAGCAATTCTGAAGCACCGCTCGCCTCAACGGAGTGGACTTCGCCAGCCGGAGCCTCTGCCGTGCTACTGCTCGAACTGCTTTCTGTCCCAAAACCGCCGAGCATCACGCTGACGAACGAGCGGTTCATGCCTTTGCACATGATCTGGCTGAGGATCGCTCCGCTTGAGCCAACGAGGGCACCGGTGATGATCAGCAGGTCGTTGCCAAGCATAAAACCAGCCGCCGCCGCCGCCCAGCCGGAATAACTATTGAGCATCGAAACGACCACCGGCATATCCGCACCGCCGATCGCCATGATGAAGTGAACGCCGAGAATGCCCGTCACGACCGTTGCGATGATCAAAGGCCATTGGCCAGTCGCCGTATCAGGCGACATAAAGAAAGCCGCTCCGAGCCCGATCGTCACGAACAGCATTATCAGATTGATAATGTGCCGTCCGGGTAGCAGCAGTGACTTGCCGCTAATGCTGCCGCGCAGTTTTAGAAAAGCGATAACTGAGCCGGTGAACGTGATCGAACCAATGCAAATACCGATAAAGATCTCAACAGAGTGCAGCGAATGCTCGGCGGGCGTCAGCTTTTCCTGCGGGCCCAGATACGTCGCAAACCCGACAAGCACCGCCGCCAGACCTACAAAACTATGCAGTATCGCCACCAGCTCCGGCATCGAAGTCATCTGAACGCGCGAAGCCAAGATCCCGCCGATTATCAACCCCGGCGGAAGCGCCGCCGCCAGCACAGCCAATCCGCCCGTTGCCAACCCCGCCGCCGTCGCGACAAGAGCGATCAGCATCCCAAGGATCCCGTAAAGATTCCCACGCCGAGCAGTCTCCTGCCGCGAAAGTCCGCCGAGGCTCAAAATAAACAACGCACTCGCGGCGATGTAGGCGATTGTGATTAAACTAGCTTGCAGATTTCCACCTCTCTACTCGTTCCATGGTTAACCTAAACTCGGCATCATCAATTGGGCCGAAACAATTGTTAACGAAGTCTCGCAGTCGTTGTCCGAAGTCCTCTAGCGTTGTATTAAGGAATTCAATCGCGAACCGAGCACTATCAGACTTCGGAGCCATAAAATCTAATTGACTGAGAATTATTCCCATTGCGTACTGTGTATGCGGCGGAAAACCGTGCCCGATTTGTTGTGTTAATGGTGAGTAATTAATCTCTGCCCAGTTATGCAAATCCTCAGCTGATAACGAATTTGTCGACCAATCAGTAAGCAAACGTTGTAGCTCATCTTTCGTGATCTCTAACTTTTCTTGCTCAATACTCAACTATTTCCTAAACATCGCCAACATGCGATTCGTTACTAAAAATCCGCCTGCGATGTTGATCGCGGCGATGAGTACGGCGATAGCTCCAAGGATGACGGTCAGGCTTGTGTTTAGGCCTGTTAATTGGAGCATGCCGCCGACGAGGATGATGCCGCTGATGGCGTTGGTGACGCTCATGAGCGGGGTGTGGAGCGCCGGTTTGACGTTCCATACGACCTGATAGCCGACGAAGCACGCGAGCATAAATACCGTGAAATGCGACAGCACCGACGAAGGTGCGACCCATCCAATGCCGAGCATTACAAGACCGACGACGGCTAGAACTATTGGGCTTACGCCGTTTCCGGTATCGTGACCGTGCCCGCCGGCTGGTTTGGCGATAGTGGCAACTGAAGCTGAGCTTTTCGTCGGAACGCCGGGTTCGGGCGGAGCAGCGGGCGTCGGCGGAGCAGGTGCGGGCCAGAGCATTTTACCTTCGTGCAAGACGATCGCACCGCGAATGACCTCGTCGTCGAGATCGACGTGGAGCTGGGCTTCGGTGTCTACAGGTTGACTGCTGTCAGGAGACACACTCCCTACCGGTCGTGTTTCCGCCTTTGTCAGATCGCCTAGCAGTGCGACGATGGTTGAGCCGTAAAGCTGGCTCGACATACTCGCCATCCGCGACGGCATATCTGTGTAGCCGACGATGGTGACACCTTTGTGATGGACTAGTTTGCCCGGAACTGTCAGGGAGCAGTTGCCGCCTTGTTCGGAGGCGAGATCGACGATCACCGAGCCGGGTTTCATCGATTCGACCATGCCTTGCGTGATTAATTTGGGTGCGGGTTTGCCCGGGATCAGAGCGGTTGTGACGATAATATCGACGACCATCGCCTGCGCGGCAAACAGTGCCATTTCGGCTTTGAGAAAGTTGTCGGACATCTGCTTGGCGTAGCCACCTTTGCCCTCGCCTTCTTCTTTAACGTCGAGTTCGAGAAACTCGGCTCCCATCGAAGCGACCTGATCTTTCGTCGCGGAACGTGGGTCAAAAGCCTTTACAATCGCTCCGAGCGAACGAGCCGCTCCAATTGCCGAAAGCCCCGCTACGCCCGCGCCGATGACCATGACCTTCGCCGGATCGATACGGCCTGCGGCGGTGATCTGGCCCCCAAAAAATCGTGGAAAATTATTCGCCGCCTCGATGATCGCCCTATAACCAGCTATATTTGCCATCGCCGAGAGCGTGTCCATTTTCTGGGCACGAGTGATACGCGGGATGCAATCCATACCGAAAACGGTCGCATTGCGTTTCGCCAGACGGTCGAGGACCTCCTTATTCTGTGCGGGCCATATAAATCCGACGAGCCATCCGCCTTCTTTCAGTAATTCGGCCTCGTGGACACCTAGATCCTTGTTCTCCTCCGGCGGACGCACCTTTAGGATGACATCGGAAGTTGTCCAAAGCTCTTTTGTGTCATCAATTACCGTTGCACCAGCCTCGCGAAATTCGCTGTCGATACAATTGATGCCGTGGCCAGCGTGTGACTCGACATGCACCTCAAAGCCGAGCTTTTTTAGTTTTAATATTGTCTGCGGAGTCGCCGCGACGCGTTTTTCGCCCGGATGTATCTCTTTGGGGATCCCGATCGTTGTCATAGGAAAATGTGATTACGATAGCTGACGTGCGAAGTAAAATTTAGAGCTTACAAAATCTTAATCAATCTATCTCTGTGAGACAAATAGTAGAATATTATCTTGCCTTTACCAAAGCAGTGACGGATGTCACATGATAGCCGACCTCGACTCGAATCTCCAATATAAAGCCCGCGCCATCGCAAGTTAAATGCGATCACGCGGGTCACGAAGTGAAATTAAGTTTTACGAACCTACAGTGACAGTTACTGATTTAGCTGTGCCCTTAGCCGCATACGACTGAAGGTTATCTGCCGCCGGGCCGTGAGTGACTGAGCCTGTAGCCCCATCAAATGCCGAACCGTGTTTAGAACACGAAAACTGCTTATGGGCAGCGTCATAGTCAAGGGTAAATCCTTTGTGCGTGCATCTTGCTGAAAATGCGACAAACATAGTGTCACTGGTCCTGACGATGATGATCTTGCCGACTGTGGAATCAACGATCGACGAACCACCGACCGTGTTCAGAGGGCTTTTGTCGTCGATCGGGACTACCACGTCTGCGAAAGGCGTCGCCAACGCGAAAGACGGAGCGGAAAGAGTCAGCACCAAACCGCCAGCAATTAAACCAGCCTTGACCAAAAATTCACGGCGGTTAGTGCAATTCGCTTTTGGATCACATTTATCAGTATTGTTCATATTATTTCCATAATGATTTCTTAAGACGTATTTCCCGCCGCGGCGGTTGTATTTCGATTTAATTAAAATACCGGTTAAAGGCAGTTTATTACGGCTTGAATACAAACTCAATCAAAATCGGCGTCATTGCAAATCTTTACATTTAGCTCAACGGACAAGTCCGATTATGCTGCCGCCGAGGAAGATATAGATCGAGCAGAGCACTATTTCGCCAACACAAACTGCGGCGATAAATTTCCAGTAATTCATCTTTGTCGTGCCGGCGAGATAACAAACAAGATCGGTCGGGACGAGCGGGAAAAACGCCCATAATGCAACGAATATAAAGCCAAGCGGATGTTCGAGTTTGGCTTTGAGCTTGTGTGTGAGTTCGGGTTTGTGGCCCTCGAAATATTCGGCAAATCCGAGATACTCGGAAAAGAAATAGATCATGCTTGACGAGAGCAGTATACCAATAATAGACACGCCTAAGACCGCAAATGGCTGTGTTGGAAAAAGCAGCGTTCCGGCG
>JAYVOS010000260.1:0-6051 GCA_043757775.1 Chloracidobacterium sp.
GCAAGGGCGAACCATTCGGCCGGCGAGTTACGCCCTTGCTCACGCGCAGGCTTTCGCAATAGAACGTAAGGGCTTATCATTTATATATAGTGTTTAAGAAAAGAAAGATGAACGAACAAGAAATAAATATCGACGAATTTGGCGAGGAAGCAATTCCTGTCAATGACAAACGCCGATTTAACGCTGATGGCGAGCGCGTCGCCGAAGATGAAATACCTGCCGAGCCCGTGCGTTCGGCAGTGGAAATTGCTCTCGAGGCAAACCTCAAGACTGAGACCGAACGGCGACATGCGGCCGAGACAAAGCTCGTCGGCGTACAGGCAAAATTTGAAGAGGCCAAGGCCAATCTGGAAAAAGAGACCGCTGAGATGCGTGCGCGTTTGATGAAAACGCTAGAGGAACGAGGGTTACAGGCGCAGTTCAATTTTTTGACCAGCTTGCTGCCCGTGCTCGATAATCTCAATCTTGCCGTAGCCGCGAGCGAGACCGATCCGTCGGTTGAGCACCTTCGCTCAGGCGTGATCGGTACGGCACGGAGTTTTGAGCGAGCCTTACTCGATGTCGGCGTTGAGAGGGTTCCATCCGTGGGTGTGGAGTTTGACCCTGAGATACACGAGGCGGTCGATATGGCTCCGGCTGATGCCGAAAACGACGGCAAGATCGTTGCCGAATATGCCAGTGGATACAGGTTTGGCGGTAAACTTCTCCGCCCTGCACGCGTACAGGTCGGCAAGGCGATGGCTGATTCAGCGGTTTGAAAAAGTGTTGGGACACTTGGGACAGTGGGACAGTTGACTGGGGATGAATTATCTTTCCGGCGGTCGCGGCAAAATGTTATGATGGGATTTAGGCATATTTTCACTCCTCCGTCGGCATCATAGCTTCAGGTTTTACAATAGTTTTATGGCAGATATAGACGCATACAAAGACAAATTTAGCGAAAGCGGACAGCGAATTCTGGAGACGGCATTGGGCGAATCCAAAAAGCGAGATCAGAATTACGTTTCGATCGAGCACATTCTGCACGCGATCGCATTTGAAGAAGACGAGCTATTTACATCAACGATGCGTGATCTAGCCGTCGATCCGCGTTCGGTAAAATTGCTGATCGAAAAGCGGATGGAAGATGGACGTCAGCATTCCGGCAAAGGCTTTCGCATTGCGCCTGAGACGACCGAGCTTTTCAAACGTGCAATGGACCGTGCACGCTCGCAAGGCCGCCGCGTGATCGACGCCAGTGATATTTTTTACGTTCTCTCTAACGACGAACGCAGTGTGCTAAATGATGTTTTGCAAAATCTGGGAGTGCCGTCCGAGGATGTTGCACAGAGCGCACGCACACGCATCCGGACTAGAGAGAAAGAAGAGGAGCGCGTACGTCAAAAATACGAGCTGCCGTCGTTCCTGCGTCATTTCGGCGTTTCGATGAACAAACTTGCCCGTCAGGACAAGATCCCGCCGACCATCGGCCGCGAAAAAGAGATCCGTCAGATGATCGAGATACTCTCGCACCGCGAGCGTTCAAATTCGCCGATGCTCGTCGGCGAGCCCGGCGTAGGTAAAACTGCTGTCGTCGAGGGGCTTGCACGCCTGATCGAGCTTGAGCCTGAAAAAGTGCCGGAGCGTCTGCGTGATTCGCATATTGTGCAGCTCCAGATGGGCGGACTTGTCGCCGGGACGATGCTTCGCGGTATGTTCGAAGAGCGTATCAAGGGCATCATCGACGAGGTCAAAGAAAAGACCAACATCATTCTCTTCATCGACGAGGCACACTCGATCATCGGTGCCGGTGCGGCGATGGGTACGACGTCTGACGCGGCCAATATGTTCAAATCGAGTCTCGCTCGCGGCGAGCTGCGGATCATCGGTGCGACGACGATCACCGAATATAAAGAATACATCGGCGAAGACGAAGCTCTCGCTCGGCGTTTCCGTCTTGTAAAGGTTAACGAGCCGTCGATCGACGAGACCAAAGAAATTCTCCTCGGCTTGCGGCCGAGACTTGAAAAGAATTATTCGGTCACGATATCGGACGAGGCGATCAATACGGCCCTCGAGATGTCACCCAAATACATTCGCAATCTGCATCTGCCGGACAAAGCGATCGGCTGGCTCGACACGGCTTCGGTCAAGGTCGAGATCGGCGATCAGCCTGAGCACATCGTCAAACCGGAGCACATTATTGATGTCATCTCTCAGGAATCATGCATTCCAAAAGATATGATCTACCGCGACACATCTGATAGGTTTTCGACAATGGAAGCCGATCTTGGTCAGCGCGTCATCGGCCAACATGACGCGGTTCGCGCGGTTGCCGAAAGGCTGCGGCTCAACAAAGGCCCGCTCAAGGAAAACCATTACGCGCCGGATGGCGTGCTGCTTTTCCTCGGCCCGACCGGCGTAGGAAAGACCGAGCTTGCTAAGGCTGTTGCCGAATTTATGTTTGGCGACGAAAACAAGATGGTCCGTATCGACATGAGCGAATACGGCGACGGAACGATAGGCATCGAAAAGCTGATTGGTATGCCGCGAGGCATCGTCGGTAGTGAACGCGGCGGTTTGCTCACCGAGCAGCTTCGTGACAATCCATACACGGTGTTGCTGCTCGACGAGGTCGAAAAAGCTTCGCCGTATCTGATGAACATTTTCCTACAGGCTTTTGACGAAGGCTGGATCACGGACGGACGCGGCAAGAAAGTTTACCTTTCGGATGCGATCGTCATCATGACGTCTAATCTCGGCAGCGAAAACTTTAAGAAATACGAATCGCCGCTCGGGTTTGGCCAGCAGGCTCTGGGTAGCATCAAGCAGATCCGCGGTGACGTGATGAAAGCGGCCGAGACGCGGTTTACGCCGGAGTTTCGCAATCGTATCGACGAGATCATCGTATTTTCGCCGCTTACAAAAGACGAAGTTCGCGAGATCGCCAAGCTTTATCTGGCAAAGATCCAGCGAAATATGGAACGCCAGGGCAAGGTCGTCGAGGTAACCGATGCCGCACTCGATCTGCTGACCGAGAAAGGTTTCTCGCCTGCTTATGGTGCCCGATTCCTGAAACGTCACATCGATCAAAAGGTAAAACTGCCGATCACCAACTCCTGGAAAGTCGCGACAAAATTTGTCGTTGATGTAACCGACGGAGAATTAACGGTAAAACCGGGCGAAGTTTTTAGCTTAAATTAATTGGTGTCTAAAATGAGTGTGCAAACATTTGAAGGTATCGTTACACAAGGCCGCATAGCACTTGAACCCGGCCTGACCTTGCCTGAAAAGACAAAGGTCTTTGTGGTCGTGCCAAACGGTGTCGAAAATAGCCAGTCCGTTCATCTTCGAACGCCCCGCTTACGAGACCCTGCACAGTTAAGTGAGTTCAACATCGAAATGATCGAGGACTCGGCCGATGCCTGATTACGATAGGTCTAATTTCGACCCGCCCGCTCCCGTTGCAAATGTACGCGTGCGTAATTTGCGGTCCGGCGTAGTGATCGACGACCTGCCAATGTTGATCGATACTGGTGCGGATGTAACTTTGCTGCCAGCGTGGGCAGTAGCCTTTCGTTAGATATGGACCCGTCCCAGCTTTTGAGACTGTAGGATTTGACGGAAACATTAGCAAAAGCCAGGCAGTTACTGTTGAAATGACATTGCTTGATAAAAAGTTTCGGGGAAAGTTTCTTCTTGTTGAAAGCGACATGGGTATCCTGGGTCGCAATATATTGAACTCGTTAGTCCTCCTGTTCGACGGTAAACAATTAAGCTGGCGTGAAGACGACGTTCCACGTTAGATTTGCATCAAAGGCTTTGGTGATATTATGTCACCAGAGCCTTTTAGTTTTTTGAGGGTGCATGTATGTTAGAAAAATATAGAGCAAAAATACACGGTGACACTATCGAGTGGAGCGGCGATATTCCTGAAGAGGTAGCTAAGGACGGCACAATGGAAGTTTACGTGACACGCGTCCGGGACACCAAAAATTCTGAGCCTAACGGTAAAAAACTCGTAGCAATTCTTCAAAAAATAGCCGACCGTGGCGGCATTGATTCGATCAAGGACCCTGTTAAGTGGCAGCGGGAGATCAGAAAGGACAGACCTTTACCCGGACGTTGATGATAATTGTCGATAGTAACGTAATAATCTACTTAGCGCGCTCAGATACTGATTCGCTAAAGAAAACTCTTTCAAAAATGCAATTGTGCGTTTCCGCTGTTAGTAAGATCGAGGTTTTAGGATATTCAAAGCTTACTGACGACGACCGAACGGTATTTGAGACATTCTTTGCAGCCGCACCCATTTTTCCAATTTCAGACGACATAATTGATCACGCAACCGCACTACGTCAAAAAAGAAAAATGAGCGTCGGTGATGCAATAATTGCTGCTACGGCTCTTCTGAACAAACTCAAACTAGCCACGAGCAATACAAAAGATTTTAAATGGATCGACTCTCTTGACATATTTGATCCGATGGAAAATCTATGAAATTTAGATCTCTAGTTTTAGTTAGCCTTATTGTGCTGCTTGCCGGAAGCACATTTGCCCAGAACACCCAGCTGAAGATCCTTGAGCAGCCATTACCCGAGCTCCCTAAAAATCACTCGACATCCGACATCACGGGCACCGTGATACTGCGCGTCCAGTTTAATGATTTTGGCGAGATCGGCGAGATCACGCCTCTGGCGACGCTGCCTGGAGGTTTAACGGAAAATGCGGTCAATGCGGTGAAACGGATCAAATTCGAGCCTGAGCGAAAGGACGGCAAAGCGGTTACGGTGTATCGCGAACTGCAATATCTCTACAGTTGGAACGGCGGCTGGCGGCTGCCGGCGGCTGAGACCGAGGTGAAAGCTCCACTCTCTGCTGACACTGCAAAAGCCGAAGCGATCATTGCCCAGGCAGTCAAAAATCTTGGCGGCAATAACTATCTGCAGGTCCGCTCGCATATCGGCCGCGGCAAATACAGCGTTATCCGCGATGGTGGCGTCGGTTCGTTTCAGTCGTTTATCGACGTGATCGTCTTTCCCGACAAGGAGCGGGCCGAATTTTGGGGAGGCGGGACCAAGACCGTGCAGACAAACACCGGCACGACCGGCTGGGTATATGACGGCGACCAAGACCTGATCAAGCTACAAAACGCGGGTCAGATCGCAAATTTCAAACAGGGCATCCGCACGAGCCTCGACAACCTCCTGCGCGGAATGTGGAAAAGTGAGGCCGATCTCAGCTACATCGGAAAGCGTGCGGCGACCTTAGGCAAACGTAACGATGTTTTGAAACTGACCTACAAAGACGGTTTCACCGTCGAGTTTGAGTTTGCGATCGAAGACGCTACGCCGCAGAAAGCCATCTACAAACGCACTACCCCCGACGGCGAAGATCTCAAGGAAGAGGACCGCTACGCTCAGTTCATCGATGTCGATGGAATAAAGTCACCGTTCATCATCGACCGTTTCTCCAACGGCAAACACTCGTCGCGGATAAATTACGAATCGATCGAATACAACAAAACGATCCCCGACGCTATCTTTGCTAAGCCCGCAAGTACAAAAGAGGTTAAGAAGGATCTCAAATTCTGACCAAATTGCATCAGATTTTGAAAATGGCCGAACCAAAACGGCCCTTTTCCGAACCGCTTTTCACCCTTCAGTGCACGGCATCGCCGGAATAAAATGAATCGTCGGCATTGCGACCGCATCGTCCGCACCGGTCGTAAAACCCTTCTCTCAGAATCTTAGATTCAAGTAATAAGTGCAACAATGTGCTATGTATGATACATATATGGACGATAGGGATCTCGAAAAACTCAGAGGCGGACCAAATAAACCGTCGCAGTTCCGGATGCGGGTCAGCTTGAGCAAGACAAATGTTCTCTCGTTTAACAGGAACACTTACGAGCAGCTGGGCAAGCCGCCGGCGGTCTATCTTTACTTCAGCCGCACGCGCGACGTGATTGCGATCGAGCCGGTGCGGAGCCTGAATATGCCGTTGGCATTTCCGGTGCTTGAGAAGAACATCTCGGGCTATCGCGTCAACGCCGCACCATTCTGCCGCCAC
>JAYVOS010000261.1:0-1661 GCA_043757775.1 Chloracidobacterium sp.
CAAACGCTTACGAATGTATAGATAAATCTCGTCGGCTGACCCCCTTTTTTCAATACGAATGGTTGATTCGCGTTACAATTTAATTGAGCAACCTATGAATTTTGAAACATTCTTTAGACTGATCTCATACGCCGCTGTGTTTTGCGGCTTTTTGTCGCTGTGGATCTCGGGGACGTTTGGGGTAATCGGAACGGGTTTGTTCATTGGCGTGATGATCGTCGCGTGGTTTCTTGAGGGATCACGTTGGCAGATCACGGAAAAGATCGGGACGGCTTTGATAGTGCTGGCATTGCCGGCGTTTTATTTCGCGTGGAAGTTTCAGTTGATAACTCTGTATGGTTCCGAGACAGCGATCGCGGGCGTTCTGGCGAGAATGATCTTGACGCTGACGGCAATAAAACTGCTACAGAAAAAGAGCGACCGTGATTGGATATTTCTCTACCTGATGTCGTTTTTCGAAGTGCTGCTCGCTGCTGGTCTAAGCATCAGTGCGTTGTACCTCGGAACCTTTCTAGTTTATTTGCTCGTGATGGTCTGTTCGATCATTGCATTTGAGATCAGAAAGACCTCGGTAAATGTTGAAACAAAAATGTCCGATGGAAGGATCGGCGATAGTAAAGCTGATCCGGAACCGGCGAGGTTATTGCAGGTCCGTCGATTGCCGACAACGGCGATCGCTCTGATAGTTTTTATTGTAATGCTGGCGGTGCCTTTGTTCTTTATGCTGCCGCGAGTTGGCGGTGCGGGCTTTGGCGGTAATCAAGGCGGCCTAAATACTTCGACCGGGTTTTCGGATTCGGTTAGGCTCGGCGGCATCGGTCAGATCCAGCAAAACGACGCGGTCGTAATGCGTGTGAAACTCGATGGCAGCACCGAAGACACAAGCGGTCTGTATTTTCGCGGTGTTGCACTCGACACATTCGACAACAAGACCTGGAGTAAATCGCGCTCATCAATAAAAGAACCGTTCGTCAAAGGAGACCGTGAGTTGATCCAAGTGGATTACCCTGCGAGTCGCGATAATCTCTCGATCCAGACTATATATCTCGAACCGCTCGATACGCCGGTGCTTTTTGCTCTGCCGCGGGCGGTCGGCATCCAAGGCAATTTTCCTATCATCGAGAAAGATGCATATGGGGATCTCAGCTATCGTCGAAGTTACGAGCGGACGACATATAAGGTCTTATCAGACCGTAGCTTGCCAGATAGGGCAAAGCTCCGAGTGGACAATGTCGCTTATGGCAGCGAGCTCCAGAACTATTTGCAATTGCCGGAGCCGCAGGACAAACGCATTTTCGACCTCGCGTACAGCATCGCTTCGAAAGAAAAGAATCGATACGACAAAGCCGCCGCGATCGAGAAATATCTCCAAAGCAATTTCGGTTATACGTTAGAGCAAAAGGCCGGCGGTGAGGAGCCGCTTGCGGATTTCTTGTTCAATGTAAAAAAAGGCCATTGCGAGTATTTCGCGACCGCGATGGCGGTGATGCTGCGGACGCAAGGCATTGCGACGCGTATCGTCAATGGTTTTCATGGTGGGGATTACAACGATGCTGCGGATGTGACGGTCGTCAAACAAAAAAATGCTCATTCGTGGGTCGAGGTGTATTTTCCAAAAGAGAATGTTTGGGTGCCGTTTGACCCGACGCCTTTTTCAGAAG
>JAYVOS010000262.1:0-1659 GCA_043757775.1 Chloracidobacterium sp.
CATCGGTCGATCTCGATCTGCAAAACGAAGCCGAACATCAGCTTGCCATCTCAACGACCAAACGCGGCGTAGTCATCGCAATGGACCCAAACAACGGCGAAATACTTGCGATGGCGTCAGCTCCGTCGTTCGACCCAAATATATTTGTTCGCGGCAGTTCGACGCCTGAGGGCCGCAAGCAGATAGCTGCGTATTGGCAGGACGAAAAACGACCGCTTTATAACCGTGCTATACAGGGCCGATATCCGCCGGGTTCAACGTGGAAGATCCCTGAGTCTGTCGGCGCATTGCAGCAAGGTGCGATCACGGTCGCAAACTCTAGTCTGGTTTGCGGCGGCGGCATAACGGTCGGTAACAAGCTGACCAGATGTATGGGTAATCACGGTTCGCCTCCGTTACCGCTTGCCATTACAAAGTCATGCGACGGTTATTACTATCGTCTCGGTTTAAAAATGGGGATACAAGGCATCATCAGCATGATCGAGACGTTTGGCTACGATAAGCGTTCGGGCATCGACCTGCCCAATGAAAAAGTGCCGCAAACGCCTAAATCGTGGATGCCGTATATCCTCAAGCACGAAGGCAAATGGAACGACATTCGCACCGTTTATGCCTCGATCGGCCAAGATACGGTCGTTGTCACACCTATTTCAATGCTGCGTGCGGTTTCGAGCGTCGGCATGCGTGGCAAGGAATACATCCCGCACTTCATGAGAGAATTCAAAGCCATCGGAGCCGTGGGTCAAGAGGGAGATATCGCTTACATTCCCGCACGCCAGGGCTTTAAATATCAGCACACTGAGCCGAACCTGATCGAATTAAAGACAGATCAGTGGGACATGATCCTCAAAGGAATGTGGGGCGTTGTCAACGCCGGTGGAACCGCGGGATCTATCAAAATGGCAAATCTGGAGATCGCAGGTAAGACGGGCACGGCACAGGTGTCTGAAGTCGGAAAAGATACGGGAGCAAATAAAGATCACTCGTGGTTCGTTAGTTTTGCTCCGGCGTATAAGCCGGAAATATCGGTCATCGCACTGATCGAAAATTCAGGTTTCGGCGCGGCAAACGCTGCTCCGGCTGTCAAAGCAATGTATGAAAATTATTTGACCCATCGTTTTAATCAGCAGCCCGGCACTCAGGAGGTCGCATTGAGATAAACGATGGTAGCCATATTTGAAAAACGCGATCTTAAGGATTTTGACTGGCTGACTGCTTTGCTGGCATTGATTATTGCCGCATTTGGTGTCTGGCAGATCCATAATGCGACACCGACCGAGAGCATTTGGTCAAAACAGATCTACGGTATCGGCATTGCGTTGGTCGCGTTCGTTGTCGTCGCATTTACAGATTATCGTCGGCTGATCGATTCGGCTCCTATATTTTATGTTGGCGGGTTGTTATTGCTTTTTCTGGTGCTAACGCCACTCGGAGTGCAGGTCAATGGGCAAAAAGCATGGCTGCGAATTGCCGGGTTACAGTTTCAGCCGTCTGAGTTTGTAAAGATTCCGACTGTGCTGATGCTCGCAAAGTATTTCGGAGCAAGAAAGGCAGGAAATCTAAGACTGAGAGAAATGCTCATCGGAGGGGCCATCTTTGCCGGACCCATCGGTTTGATAATGCGCGAACCTGATGCCGGACAAGCCATCACATATTTTC
>JAYVOS010000263.1:0-6027 GCA_043757775.1 Chloracidobacterium sp.
AACGAGCGTCTTCTGACCTCGCCCGAACAAGCCGTCGCCGAATGCCTCTTGTTAATTGATCGCCGTCTTAACAAACTGCCGGAATCGCAGCGTGCGATCGGCAAGACCGTCGGCGAAGAAACGTCTAAAATGTCGAGTATGATCGGCGAATGCCCCGAATGTCGCGGGCAACTCGAATATGCCTCAGGTTGCGAATCATGCCGCGACTGTGGCTATTCGAAATGTAAATAACTGCCGGCAATATGCCGGCTAAGAAAGCAAGATGTCTGAAAATAGAATGGTGTGCTGAAAGCACATTGAGAAGGTAGCCAGACGTGCAGCGTCTGGTTAAGCTAGAAAATTATCTCCGCACTGAAAGTGCGTAAAGACAGGGTCTGCTGCATCTTCAATGCAGGAAACTTTATTCTCAATTTCCAGAGGTTTCACCTCTGGCTACCTTCTCACCACCGCTTCGCGGCCACCGGGTGACTTTTGAGACAGCTTCGTTTTTTATTTGCCGCCCTTTTGAATTAAAATTACCCCCAATGAAAAATTACCGGCAAAGTCTCGTTGTTTTCGTCGCGATCATATCGATATCGATCGGCATTATCTCAGGTGTTTCAGTTTCTGCGGATACGCGAAGCGGATCTCTCGTCAGCCCTACTCCAACGCCGAAGCAAAAGCCAACGCCCACGCCAAAACCGACCGCGACTCCTCTACCGACTCCGGCTCCGACACCTGTTACGGTCCAGACGCTCGCTGATCTGCAATCGAAAATACACGGCCGGATGTTAACTCCCGCTGTCGCACGCGGCCGTATCGGCATCAAGATCGTCAGCCTTAATTCCGGCAAAGTTGTTTTCGAAAATGACGCTGACAAATATTATATGCCGGCGTCGAACATGAAAAATTTCACGGTCTCGGCCGCTCTCGAACGCCTCGGTCCAGATTTCAAATTCATCACAAGTGTCTATGCCGGTGCGTTGCCTGATGCAAACGGCGTTATTAAGGGCGACCTGCGCATCTATGGACGCGGTGATGTCTCGATCTCGACCGCTTTCAATAACGGCGATTATTACAAAGGCCTCGACAACCTCGTCGATAAGATCGGTGCCGCAGGTGTCAAACGCGTCGAAGGCTCGCTCGTCGCCGATGAGAGTTATTTCAAAGGATTTGCGATTCCCGGCACATGGGAATGGGACGATCTGCAAACGTATTATGGTACTGAGATATCGGCTTTGCCGCTTAACGATAACGCCATCGATATTTCGGTCCAACCGGGCCTGGCAGGCTACGACTGTCTCGTCCGCGTCTCGCCTGAAAACGCGGTGATGTGGATCGAAAATCGATGCAAGACCACGAGTAAAGCTATTCCGGGCAAGCTAAGTGTTACCAAAAAGCTCGATCAAAACGTTCTCCAGATCGCCGGTACGATGTCTGAGAGCGATAAGGATTACAAGTCGTCGATCGCTATTTCGCACCCGGCTGAGCTTTTCGTGGCTTTACTTAAGAAACGTCTAGAACTCAAAGGAATAACATTTACCGGTAATTCTCACGCGATGACTGCTGGCGTCATAATCCCATTGCCGCAAGTTGAGATCGCGAAACTCGAATCACCTCCGTTCAGCATCATCGCCGCAAAGACGATGAAGCCGAGCCAAAATATGTACACCGAGACTATTCTTTGGACGCTTGGTGAAGAGGTTGGCCGCAAAGCCAGAGCGAGCGGAGATAGCGGACAGATCGGCCTTTCGGTAGTTAAAGCGTTTATGAAACAGATCGGCGTGCCAGACGACGGCATCGTCCAATACGACGGCAGCGGTCTGTCGCGGCACGATCTCATCACGCCAAGCGCAGTCGTCACGCTCTATACCTACATGGCAAAACAGAGTAAATACGCTCAGGCCTGGCGTGACAGCCTGACCATCGGCGGAGTGGACGGCACTCTCGCAAACAGATTTAAGGGAACCGCCGCCGCCGGGAATATGCGCGGCAAAACCGGAACTATCGATCAGGTCTCAGCTCTTTCAGGCTACATAACGACCGCCGCCGGCGAGCATCTCGTCGTTTCGTTTGTCATTAACGGCGTCCCTATCCCCAGCCAACGCACTTCGTTGATTGACGACATCGTTGTAAGCCTCGCGAATTTTAACGGAAAGATCGATCAGTAAGAATATTTACCACAGAGATCACAGAGAAAGATGAGTTTTAAATTCATTTTTCTCTGTGCCCTATGTGTTCTCTGTGGTTAGTTCTTCAAAGTATTTAACAGCTTTTCATGTATCCCGCCAAAGCCGCCGTTCGACATAACTGCGACGACATCTCCGTCGGTCATTTCGGGTGCGAGGTGGGCGACGATCGCGTCAGCATCGGCAAATGTGAGTGCAATTTTTCCGGTCGCTGCTATATCTGAGACGAGCCGCTCAACATTCATTACATCGCCGTAGGTTTTCGCGTCTTCGATGTTAAATACGCCCGCTATGATGATGAAATCGGCGTGTGCAAAGGCTTTGCGATATTTATCTTCGAAAATAGAAAGCCGCGACGAACGCGAACGTGGCTCGAATACGGCGATCAGGCGATTGTTGGGGTACCGCTGACGCAGAGCTTTCAGGGTTTCATCGACGGCGGTTGGATGATGTGCAAAATCGTCGATAATGGTCACGCCCCGCTCAACGCCGCGTATCTCCATCCGGCGTTTTACTGACAAAAACGTGTCGAAAGCCTCCTGCATTTTCTCTTTCGAAATGCCCCACGCGTCGGCAGCTATGATGACGGCGAGGCAGTTTCGCACGTTAAACTCGCCGATCATTTTCGTGGCGAATGCACCCCATTTTGTCCCGTTGCAATGGACATCAAAACTTGTTCCGGCGGCTGAAAATTCGATATTTCTCGCCTGCCATTTTGCTTCCGCAGACAAACCAAAAGTCTCGACCGTCGTGTGCAACTTGCCTTTCATCTGTTCAAATACTTCACCGACGACCGGTGAATCGATACCGCAAATCAGACGCCCGTTTCCGGGGACAAGATTCATCAGGCGTGAAAATTGCCATTTGATCGCGTCGAGGTCTTTGTATATGTCCGCGTGATCAAACTCGATGTTGCCCACGATCGCGATCTCCGGCAGATACGACATAAATTTAGGTTTTTTGTCGAAGAAAGCAGTGTCGTATTCGTCGCCCTCGATGACGAAATAATTACTGTCAGTCACGCGAAAGCTCTGTCCGAAATTCTGCACCACGCCTCCGACCAGAAAGCTCGGATCGAGGCCACCGACCTCGCATACCCAAGACGCGATGCTCGTCGTCGTCGTCTTGCCGTGAGTTCCCGCTACGACCATCGAACGCCTTGCAGAAGCCCGCACGTCAGTAAGGGTATCATCGCTACGCCGTATAAAAATATCCCTTACCGTCTCAGCCTGCGAGCGATAAAGCAGCTTGCGATTGAGCACTTCTTCCAGCTCAGGATTGCCGCGCATGATCGTATTTCCGACAACCGTTATGTCGCGTGGAGCATCTGTATTTTCGGCTATGTAGCCGGACATTATTTCAATGCCGAGCGATTCGAGCTGAGTGGACATCGGTGGATAGATATTCTGATCCGAACCTGTAACTTTGTGGCCGCGTGACTGTAGCATTCCGGCAAGAGACGCCATTGCCGTGCCGCATATTCCTATCAAGTGGTAGTGCATAATTGATTAAAAACCGTAGAAATGGCATATTCATTTTCGAACACACCGTGGACAAAATCAAAATCGGGTATAACAGGAAAATCTAAATGAAAAACAAATTTTTTATCTTGGCGGCTGTTTTTGCAGCACTTTTTGCTTTCTCGACACTCTCATATGGCCAACTAAAGCGTTGCACCGAGGACGGCTCGATCAAACGCGTCACCAAATCAGTGTCTGGTAATTTCGAGCTCGTTACTTTTGAGGTGCTTTCCGACGATCCGGCTTATAAAGTAACTACGGCAAAGGCTCCCTTTAGCGAATACGGCAGCGAAAAACCGCTCAAAATCAAAGGCCCAAACTACAAGAGCATTGTCTTCACTGGTATCAACTGGACGTGCAAGATCTCAGAAAAACTGTCCGCTGGAACGACGACGATTACTGCAGTGAAAAACGTCGAGCAGTTTGAGGGCCAAGTCGAATACATCATCGGCTACAAGACTAAAGGTAAATTCGTCAGCAGCTACAAAACCGGCAGCGGATCATCGCGAAAGGTCGTCTTAAAATTTAAGAAATAGCCTACTTTTTCAACTGGCTGGCAAACGGTAGCTTTGACGTTTTCGTGAAATAATCCTCTTCGGCAAAGCTCGAGTTAAAATTCGAGCTAGCCTTTTTCGGTTTGTGCGTCGTCAGGTCGAGGTACTTCATCGTTTTGCTGATCTGTTTTCCGCTCGTGTTGAAATACTGCGTTTTGATGACGATATAGTCGCCTTGAAACGTCCGCAATTCTGATTTCACCCGTGCGAGCGAGCCGTCAGCACGATATACGTGAAAAACATACATCGTCCAGTCACCCGATGGACTAAAGTTTGTAAAATTTGACGCGACGACCTTACCGCCCTTTAGCCAGTTATACGCGATGCTATATGTCTCGGTCTTTTCACGAAACTTTTCGAGTGCTTTTTCGGATGTAAACTTTTGCCATTTGGGCCTGGAATTGGCATCTTCGTAATCACTAGTGTCCGCAAAGATAAACGCGGTCTTGTTTTTCGATGTTAAAGAATCGACAGTTTTGCAATATGCATCGATATCCTTAACCTCAGCTGAGGTTTTAGTTTGAGCCGACATTATGGCCGATTGACATATTACAAGACCGATCAATAGTAGCGAATATCTGATTTTTTTCATAAGTTTAGTTTGGGTGAAATACCACTTTAGTCCGATTTAAAACATCTTACCTGATTGTAACCGCGATACGCGGCAAAGTGAATATTTACCGTCCGTCTGCTGAACAAATATGAAGAATTCTGCTTGCATAATACTGCTGTTAGTTTCGTTAGTCTTGGGCAGCGTTTCCGCCGGTTTGGCGATGGAAACCGATCAATACAATCTGCCGCCCGAACCGCTTTTTGACATCGGCGACGAGGTTTCAGGCTATGTCGAAGATAATCTAAAAGCCGTCGTCGATAAAATAAACACCGACATCACACTGCATCAGTCGTGCCTCGATAAGACCGCAGCAAAAGAGGCAAAATGTGGCTCACCCGAATCTGAGATGAGAAAACTCGCGGAGTTGCGGGCAAATGGCACGGTCTCAAAAGAGCTTTTCAAACTCATCGGTGACGGCAATCTTTTCATCACATCAACCGGTAAATGGTTTAAGAAACATCAT
The DNA here is from genome assembly GCA_043757775.1 of Chloracidobacterium sp. Lineage (GTDB taxonomy): Bacteria > Acidobacteriota > Blastocatellia > Pyrinomonadales > Pyrinomonadaceae > OLB17. The sequence goes on from JAYVOS010000263.1 coordinate 5,319, forward strand.
TTTAGTCACGAGCCGTCGAGTTACAAAGCTGCCTATACCGAATCGATCTATCTGACTAATCCGATAGATTATGTGACGCTCAGTCCGACCGTCAGGCTTTACGGCACCGAATTTGGCACAGACAAGATCGAGCATTTATTGCAGCAGGGATATAAATATTACAAGATCTACAACGACGCTGTCGCTGACGGCAAAACCTCTAAAGAAGCGACTCAAAAAGCCGTAAAATGGGGCCAGCGGACGGAGCGAACTTATTTTGGAATGCTCGTCTCCGGCGTATATTCTAACGCCGACCTGTATGCCAACTACGCCGGGATGAAATTTTACCTCGGCCTGACCAATGCTATGCAGATCGGGACGACAGCCCGTCAGCCGATCCTTATACTCAAAGAAGGACTCTGGAAACTAAAAGAGGCGGATGATCTTCGTGCGGAATTGATCAAACCCTTCCTGACCGACCACCTCAATGAGGCCCTAAACCCTTCCGGCTACTCGTTTTTGCTATATCCTTTCGTCAAAAATATGGTCAAGAAAAATGACTGTGCGAAATGGCAGCAACAGTATCCAAACCTAACCGCCGCCGAAATAAACACACGTTCAACAGACCTCACACTTTGGAACGGTGAAGACTATGGCTTTGCCAAGAAAGGCAGTATGGTAAAGCTCGCCGAGGTTTGCTATGCCGATAATAAGTAGTATCTAGCTCAAC
>JAYVOS010000264.1:0-6019 GCA_043757775.1 Chloracidobacterium sp.
TAACTTTGCAAAACCCTATCAAATTTCCGGTAAGGTAACAGTAAATGCGGTTGCGGACGAAAATGGTCAAGTGTTTTACGCCAAGCCGGTCTCGGGGCCAGTTTTGCTTCGAAATTCGGCAAAAGAGGCAGCATGCAATTCAAAGTTTATTGTTGTTATGTATGATAGTAAGACAGTTAAATTTCCGTGGACAATCGTTTATAACTTTACAAAATAACTAATGCTCAAGTTTTTCAACACATTATCACGTCAGGTCGAGGAATTTCAGCCCATTGAATCGGGCAAGGTGCGGATGTATATCTGCGGGCCGACGGTTTGGAATTTTGCTCATATCGGCAATTTTCGGACGTTTATCTTTGGCGATATTTTGCGGCGGTATTTGAAGTTTAAGGGCTTTGAGCTTACTCACGTGATGAACCTGACGGACATTGACGACCGGATCATCAACGAGGCCGCCGCACGAAATATCTCGATAGACGAATTTACCGAGCCGTTTGCTCAGTATTTTCTTGAGGATTTCGACGCTTTGGGTAATGAGCGGCCTGAAATCATTCCGCGTGCGACGCATCACATACCGGAGATGATCGATATTATTTCGACGCTGCTTGAGAATGGTCACGCGTACGAATCCGAAGGCTCGATCTATTACCGCATCACCGCGTTTCCCGAATACGGCAAGCTGTCAAAGATCAATTTTTCGGGTAATCGCGACGGCGGGAGCGAGCGCATCGACACCGACAAATACGACAAGGAAGATGCACGCGATTTTGCCCTGTGGAAACTGGTAGGCGAAGACGAACAACCGGGCTGGGATGCTCCGTTTGGGCGCGGTCGTCCGGGCTGGCACATCGAGTGCTCCGCGATGGCAATGAAATATCTGGGCGAGACATTTGACCTGCATGCGGGCGGTCAGGATCTGCAATTTCCGCATCACGAAAACGAGATAGCCCAATCCGAAGGTGCAACCGGAAAGCTGTTTGCCAAATACTGGGTCCATAGCGAATTCCTAAAGATCGACGATGTAACAATGTCCAAATCTAAGGGCAATTTCTTTACGTTTCGAGACCTTTCCGCACAAGGCTATTCCCCGCTTGCGATCCGTTATTTGCTGCTGTCCGTTCCCTATCGCAAGCAATTGAATTTTACATTCGAAGGCCTCCAAGGTGCGGAAACGACGGTCGAACGCCTGCGAAATTTCCGTTCGCTGGTCGCCAATGCTAAAACCAAGGAAGGCTCAAGTGCTGTAGCCGCCGAGTCGGCCACAAAGGCTCTCGCGGATTTTGAAACCGCGATGGACGACGACCTAAATACCGCCGCTGCCCTCGCTGCCATTCACGATATGGTCCGCGAGATCAACACGATAATGGCAACCGATGGCTTGCGTATTGACGATCAATTTAAAGTGCTAGATGCGATCAAGAAATTTGACTCAGTGCTGGGCATTTTTGGTGCAGAATCAACCGAATTGCTCGACGCAGACATCGAGGCTCTTATAGAGGAACGTCACGACGCGAGAAATAACCGCGATTTCGCACGCTCGGACGAGATCCGCGACGAACTGGCTGAGAAAGGGATTATCTTAGAAGACACGAAAGACGGTGTCCGGTGGAAGAGAAAATAGCTTCTCTAAAGAGTTACGTTGTCGCAGAGCTTGCCGCCGATACTGGTGTAAAAGAGTGGAACTTCTTTGAATGTGTGCGTGTCGCGGCAGTAAGACAGACAGTTGTCATAGGGCTTTGAGTAGATATGTATGCTTGCGGCTCGTTCGTCGTATTCGGGTAGATTTAGCACTTGATGGATGGGTTCTTCTAGTTCAACCTTTGCCGATAGACAATCAGATAATTCAAAATTGTCTGTTTCTACGAGCCTACAATATCCTCGAGATTCATCTATCTCCTCGACAGCGAAATTCTGGCCTTGGAGCCGACCGACGGGCACCATCATCCAGCATTTCTGGTCGGAGTGGTTATGTACACGTGAGACTTGTCCTTTGTCCCAGCAGATGACCATTACTTCGAAACGCTCATCTTTATAAACTAGATTTCGTGTATAAAAATCAGGGCTCCAGTGAAAATATTTGGTTATCGAATCGACGCTAACAGGATTGTCGCCTAGAAAATCATAGACACCGTCGCAGGTAAATCCTTCGTCGGGTATCGCTTTTAGACCATTGATAAGCTCTTCGATATTAACCATAGTGTCACAGGGGAAACGGTGAAATTGAAACAGATTTAGAATAGCTTAGAATAGTCCTCGATAATAATAGGCCCGCCGACGCTCAGTCGTTGCACATTTCCCATCAGACAAAGCATCGCCTGTATCGCGGCCGCAGCATGTGCCGGAACGAACAGAGCATGTAAGGCCGTCCTTTAACAATAGGGCGAGTGTGTCCTGGCCGAGGCCCGACGGATGAAAGCAATCGCAGCATGATATTTGATTAGATGTAAAGCGGTAATACCAGGGTGCATCACTGTAGGCCACAGTTGTGCCAGCCGCTTTAATGCCGCCACCGACGATCTGGCCGCCTATCATTACCACCGGCGATGTCCCGCCGACCGGTATCGACGCATATTCAGATGAAACTGACTTTAAAATGTCGTGGTAAAGCTTCATCGTTGTGTAAGAATCGGCGATCCTGGTCGGCGAACAATCGCTCGTGAGCGAACTACAAATATTGACGACACCCCATAAAAATTGGCATGAGCCAGCAAATTGGCAATTTGACTTACTGCCGAAATTACAAAGCTGTGAGACGCGGATGGGTGATACAACCCCGACCCGTGTGTTGCCGATCGATATAAGTATATCGAGACCTTTGCGGAGTTCGCGTTCGAAAGATGCCGCATTTGTTTTACAGTAGTTTGCCGGATCGAGATCGGTACTCGAACACGAAGCGTTCGATTTGGTTGTAACTCCTGAACAATTGTCGTTGTGGCCAAGAAACACGACCGCCATTCGTTGAACCGGTTGAGCAGAAAGGTAGGTTTTTACACTGCCGGCTTGCGTAAAAAAATCGCGGACCAATGTCGCCCCCGAGGCTGCATGATTCGGAACCGGAGCGAAAAGATTGCCGCTGGCATCACATTCCATTCGTTCGAGAACGCTGGACACACCTTCGCTTCCGGCGGAACAAAACCCATTACCGTGAGTATCGCTGGTTATCCAATTGTAATTTTCTTGATCGCCGTTAGAACACGGAAAGGAGCTTGATGCGTTAAAACCTTTGGAGATACTGTCGCCAGTTACATCGACCGCCTGTATGCCCATCTGAGCCCGTGTCTGCAAAGCGAACACAGCCGCAATCAAAACCAATGCTGACAAACATTTAGGCAACAGTTTCATATTTTTGTAGGAAATTACTTTTGTATCTTAGTTGGTCTTTCGTAAAAACTCAACAAATTCTGATGAATTTCGCGTTAATCCCGGAAATCTTGCAACAGTTTTGCCGTTGCCATCGACGATAGCGTAGAAAGGCAGCGCAACCGTTCCGAATGTGTCCTGCTCCATCTTTTGCTGACGGGCGTAGATTTCGCCTTCGCCGTCGGTGTAGAGGCTCACAAGCACCATCTTTTCCATTTCGGCTTTGACCTCTGCGCGGGTGAACATATTTGCCTCCATCCAACGGCAATTTGTGCAGGTGTAGCCTGTAAAGTCGATCAATACTAGTTTATTCTCAGATTTAGCTCGTTGGAGTGCAGCATCGTAACTGTTGGTCATCCACTGTAATTCTTCATTGCGATTGCCGAGGACATTAAATACCGATTCCCTGTTTTTCGGCGGCAGGAAAGATTCAAGTTCGCCGAGTTTACGACCGAGAATGCCGGTCGTCAGATAAACCATGATACCTAGGAAAAGAGCTGCAAAAACTATCCTAAGCGGCGTCAGTTTTTTAACCGGCGAATCATGCCGGAATTTGAATAGACCTAGAATATATGTGAAGATACCGATACCGAGGGCGACCCAAATTATTAGCACAACCTCGCGTGTAAATATCTTGCCGTAGTTCAATGCTCCGCCAGAGTTTAGGGCCGCTCCCCAAACAAGATCGACGTTTGAAAGGAATTTCATCGCTGCCGCAACCTCTAGAAATCCCATCACGACCTTGACCGAATTGAGCCAACCGCCGGAACGAGGGAGCGACGACAAAAGTCGCGGCACCGTCGCGAGTATAAAGAACGGAAGTGCAAAAACCGTCGAAAATACGAGCATTCCGAGCAGAGGCATCTTCCAATCGCCCTGGGCCGTCGAGACCAGCAAGGTGCCGATAAACGGCGACGTGCATGTAAAAGACGTGAGTGTAAAGGTCAGCCCCATCAGCAAAGCACCTAGATAAGCGCTGCCTTTACCTTCTTCGGTGCGGGTTATTTTATCGAGCTTGCTTAGGACAGAGGACGGTATTGTGATCTCGTAGAACCCGAATAAATTGAATGCGAAAAACAAAAAGATCGCACCGATTGCAAGATTTACCCAAGGGTTTGCCGCAAATAGATTTATTCCGGCGGCACCGAAAACGACCGCGAGCAGCATCCCAAGCAGGGAAAAAGTCGCTATTATCCCTACCGAATAGACTGTTGCAAGTTTTATTGTCCTTGAGCGATCACCATCCGAATGTTTCATAAAATATGAAACAGTGATCGGGATCATCGGAAAAACGCACGGCGTCAGCAACGAGATCGCTCCAAATGTGACGGCTAGCCAGATGAACGACCAAAGATCTGTCTGCGGTGTAGTGCTAGTTGTTCGTTGTTCGTTGTTCGTTGCCGGAGCATCTGGAGTTGCTGTTTCTACAAATGTTTTCTGCACGACTTCGAATCCGGTAAAAGTCACCTTGACGGTTTTCGCAGGTAAACAGGTAGTCTCATTACAAACCTGAAATTTTACGTTGACGGCTATATCATCCACGTTCCCCGCCACGACAGGCTTTACGAGGAAATCGAAAATCGCTTCATTAACAAAAAACTTTGTCGGGATTTGAAAATTATCGTCAAATTTCGTGATCGGGGTCGGCGAGGTTATTTTGCCGGCGATCGCAAAGGCTTCGGGTGCAGAAGTTACTATCGTCGTGGCGATCGGGCCGCCAGGCGGCTGATCGACCGAATATAGATGCCACGGAGCTTCGATCTTGGCTTTGAGCCTGAGCTTAAAAGACTTGCCGCTGTCAGCCGGTTTCCCTTTTGTGTCGGACTCAAGCGTCCACGTCACCGGATTTTGCGCCGACGTCGAGACAGCTAGAAATAAGAGGAATAATATTAAAGCTAAGATATTTCGCTTCATACAGGGCTTTCGATAACAATCAAAACTATATCATTTTCAAAACTGGCGTTCATTGAACAAAGGCAGGATTCTTTTGCAGATTCAGTGCCGCTACTTTATAATGCTATTTTTGTATTATCTTATTGCAAGCCGCTAAATGTGCGGTGTGGAGGACTCGATTTTGCCTAAAGCAGTAACCAGCCAAAAATCTACAGCCAAGACGGCCAAAGTTTCGACAAACGGGTCGTCTAAGACCCACGAATCTACCGACTTTGTTGAGGTTGAACTAGCAAAGGCTGAATACACCAAACGTCGGACATCGCAACTTGCGTCTATCAAAAAGACAGACAAGAAACTTCTGCGGGAAATGCTCTATCAGATGGTGCTGGGACGCCGTTTCGAGGAGAAATGTGCCGAAGTATATCGAATGGGCAAGATCGGAGGTTTTTGCCATCTTTACATTGGCCAAGAAGCCATCGGCGTCGGTTCGATGATGGCTCTGAAGCCAACGGATATGGTCATCACATCCTACCGCGACCACGTCCAGGCGATAATAAAGGGTATTACTCCTGAAGCTGTCATGGCCGAGCTTTACGGCAAAGCAGGCGGTTGTGTCGGCGGCAAAGGCGGCTCGATGCATATGTTTTCGAAAGAGCTTGAATTCTACGGCGGCCACGGTATCGTCGGCGGCCAGATCGGCGTCGGCACGGGCATGGCTTATGCCGCAAAATACAAGAAATCCGGTCAGGTTGTGCTTTGCTTCTTT
>JAYVOS010000265.1:0-6011 GCA_043757775.1 Chloracidobacterium sp.
CGAGATCATTCCCGCCATCGCAACCGCACCTGCACCGATGTAGAGAATGTAGGCACTGCGGACATTTGAGGGCGACATCTCAGCGATGGTCTTGCTCAATTCCGGTGCGACAGGACTCGTCGCAGCGGCACCGAAAAACTTGATCATTGGGATCAGAACGAGATACGACAGCACGCCGCCGCCCATCATCAAACCGGCTATCTTTGGCCCGATAATGTAGCCGACGCCGAGCAGAGTCGGGTCGTTGTCGGAGTTGATCGAGCCGCCTTTGAAACCGCTCTTAGTAAAATCGTAACCGGGCGAACCTTTCCAAAAGAAAAGGACATTCATCAGCCCGTTAAAGACAAACCCGATAAGGAAACCGATTGAAATGATCTTGCCGCCCTGCAGCGCCGCATCGTCGCTACCCTCGGCACCGCTCTCGATCGAAGCGTTACGCGATTCTTTCGAAGCACCGGCCTTGAGCACTTCGGCGCAGGCCGTTCCCTCAGGGTATTTCAGATAGCCGTGCTGCTCTTTGATCAGGGCACGCCGCAGCGGGATCATCATCAAAATTCCGAGCAGTCCGCCAAGCACAGCCACCATCATCACCCGTGTGATATCGAGGTCAAACCCGAGTATCATGATCGCCGGCATCGTCACGCCAATGCCGAATGCGATAGATTCACCGGCGGAACCCGCAGTCTGCATGACGTTTGCCTCAAGGATCGTCGCATCATCGGCGTTGTAAACTGCGTAACAGATCAATCCGGCAAGAAACACAGCGGCCATGGCGTCCCAAACCCACCACACGCCGAGTTGGCTCAAGGTATAGTAAAGAACCCCGCCAACACCTATTCCCACCGCCATCAAAGCGTACTTAATACCAACCGGCCAAACTTTAACCTTCGAAAGCAGTCGAAAGACGGTGATCGCGATCACCGCAACCGGTATTGATGCCGATACTGTAAGACCCGTTTTCAGTACAAGATACAGCGACGATGCACCAAAAATAATGCCGAGCAACGTGCCGACAATTAGCGGCAGCGGTGTCAGTTCCCGCAATTTTGCGGAGTCAGGAATATATGGACGAAAATTTTCGAGAAAAGGATTTTTCACACGGTTTCTCCTTGAGCAAAAGCATTTGGACTGGGGAAAGTTCTGCTAGAAATTTACATCGCATTTGCTTTAAGTGCAAGTTTTTTAAGCCACTTTCACCGCAGAGACGCGGAGACGCGGAGAAAACCGAGGGCAATTTTATGACTTGTGCTAAATTACTGTTATCAAAATAATCGAGGTTTCAAAAACAATGCACTTGAAAAAGCACTCTCTTTTCTCAGCGTCTCAGCGTCTCTGCGGTTTAATTCTTTTGCTATCGGCAGCAGTTATCGCGCAGATTCCGCAGCCGAAGGACGTACTCGGCTTTACGCCCGGTGACGATAGAAAGCTCGCAAGCTGGGCAAAGATCGTCGAGTATTTTCAAAAGCTCGACGCGGCGTCAGATCGCGTGATGTTTCAGGAGATCGGTAAGACGACGATGGGCGCACCGTTTACCTACGCGACCATCTCAAGCCCGGAAAACTTAAAGAACCTCGAAAAATATAAAAAGATCAACGCACAGCTCGCCGATCCGCGCACATTTAAGAGCAACGACGCTGAGGCAAAACGGCTGATCGCACAGGGCAAGACGATCGTGCTGATCACCTGCGGCATCCACTCGGACGAGGTCGGCTCGACACTATCAAGCTTGCTGATCGCCTACAAACTCGCGAGTTCGAACGATCCCGATATCAAAAAAATTCTTGATAACACGATCATTATTCTCGTCCCATCATTAAATCCGGACGGCGTCGATATCGTCAATAATTGGTATCAGAAAACGCTCGGCACCAAGTTCGAAGGCACTGACCCGCCGGAGCTTTATAACAAGTACGTCGGCCACGACGACAACCGCGACTGGTACGCCTTTACGCAGATCGAAACGCAGCTCACGGTCGATAAAATTCACAACGTTTGGCACCCGCAGATCGTCAACGACATCCCCCAGCAGGGCGAGTACGGCTCGAGGCTTTTCCTGCCACCGTATATGGAACCCGTCGAGCCCAACGTGCCGAAACAGATCGTCGCGGGTTACACGGAGCTTGGAAATTACATCGCGGCTGATCTTCGCAAACAAGGCCTGCAAGGCATCACGACAAATTCGACCTACGATGCATGGACGCCCAGCCGGGCATATTCGCATTACCACGGCGGCGTCCGCATTTTGTCCGAAACCGCCTCATGCAAACTCGCGACGCCGATCACCGTCAAATTCGAAGACCTACGCCCCGGCGAACACTACGACCCGCGAAAAGAAGCCGCAAACTTCGGCCCCGTCTGGCACGGCGGCGAATGGCACATCCGCGACATCACCAACTACATGACCGCCGCCGCGTTCAGCATCCTCCACAACGCCGCCGACAACCGCGAAAAATGGCTGACGAATTTTTATACGATCGGGAAGGAAGCTGTACGGCCGCGGAAGAACGACGAACTTTTCGCATATATTTTACAAAAGCCTAAGGATACAACGGGCTTTTATAACCTCATTCGATTACTGGAGCGAGGTGGCGTCAAGGTTGATATCTCGAATTCGAATCAAATTGACAGAAAAAAATTTGAGACCGTAGCTATAGTTAAGATGGCCCAACCTTATGGCATTTTTGCGAAGACATTGTTTGAAAACCAGGATTATCCCAATTTGAAGGATGCTAAGGATAATCCGATACCGCCTTACGATGTAACCGCACACACACTTTCGCTTTTGATGAATGTTAAAGTCTTCCCTCAGAGCAAGCTTTTTAACTACAAAACAATAATTGAAAAAGAGTCTCCTATGGAGGCTATGAAGTATTACGACGCGGTACATGTCTATAAATCACATGTCCCCGCGATTGACGAAGGCTGGAGTAGGTGGGTGTTTGAGACATTTTCGGTAAATGATGGCTCAATGAGCCCAGATTCGATCGACGACAAGGAAATTCGAACAACCAAGCCAGATGACTATAAGGTGATTATCTTCCCCGACCAATCGCCAAACCAGATCCTCAACGGCTACGCAAAAGGCTCGATGCCGGATGAATATACAGGCGGCGTTGGGAAAGAAGGCGTTGAGAATCTGAAAAAGTTTGTCGAGGCCGGCGGGACGCTTGTTTTTCTAAACCGCTCGTCCGATTTCGCCATCGAGCAGTTCAACTTGCCAATCCGCGACGTGACCAAGGGACTCGCGCTCAAGGATTTCTACATCCCCGGCTCGATCCTCCGCACCGAGCTCGATACGACAAACCCAATAGCCAAAGGAATGCCAAAGGAATCAATTGCGTGGTTCGAAAACGGGCCGGTTTTTGAAATTGTTCAGAGTGCGGGCTTTAGCCCGTCAGAACGCGATGAATCGCGCACTCTAAACGTCAAAGTCATCGCCCGCTACCCGACCGATCCAAAGCAAATTCTCCTTTCCGGCTGGCTGCTCGGAGCTGAAAAGATCGCGGGAAAGGCCGCGCTTGTGCAGGTAAACATCGGTAAAGGCAAGATAATTCTATTCGGCTTTAGGCCGCAGTACCGCGGACAATCATTAGCGACATTTCCGCTGTTATTCAATGCGATAAGTCAGTAGGAAAGTTAGCCACGAATTACACGAATAGCACGAATGGACGAGGGAAATTTATACAGAGCTCCCGTCTTGTAAAATAGTGAGGATCGCCGCCGATTAGAACACGAACGTCTTGTCAGGTAAACTCCTTATTCGTGCCATTAGTGTAAATTCGTGGCAAAAAATTATTAATGAAAGAAAATATTCAAGAAACCCGCCTCCCAAATGGCCTGACTGTCCTCACTGACCGTATGGAAGGTGTGCGTTCGGCGACGCTTGGGTTCTTTTTTCGCAAGGGAGCGAGGCACGAGCCGCGGGAGCTGCACGGCATCTCGCACTTTATCGAGCATACCGTTTTCAAAGGGACGGCAAGACGCTCGGCTCTAGAAATTGCCATTGAAACTGACCGACTCGGCGGTAATCTTGATGCTTTTACGACGCACGAGGAGACTGGATTTGCGATAAAGGTCATCGACGACCAATTGCCAAGAGCATTTGATCTGATCGCCGATATGCTGGTGAACCCGCGTTTTGACGCCGCCGACCTTAAGTCCGAACAAAAGGTCATCATCGAGGAAATGAAGATGATCGAAGACTCGCCCGAGGAATACTTGGGCGAAATATTTAGCGAAGGTTTTTTCCCAGATCATCCTCTGGGTGCGTCCATCGCCGGAACTCCGGAAACAGTTAAAAGTTTTGACGCAGAACGAACGCGAAAGTATCATAACGAAGTTTTCAATGCGTCGAATCTGGTAATCACGGCTGCGGGAAATATTGAGCATCAACAGATGGTCGATCTCGCGAAGCGTTCTGTCCCCTCGTCCCTCGTCCCTCGTTCCTCGTCACTGTCGGCTCCCCCGACGTATGCGGCTCCAATAATCATCAAACACAACGTCAATCTCGAACAAGCTCACCTCATCATCGCGACACCGCTGGTTTCGGCGACGGACGAGCGCCGTTACGCGGCGGACGTTATGGCAAATATCATCGGTGGCGGCACGTCGAGCAGATTGTGGCAAAAGGTGCGTGAAGAACGCGGCCTTGCGTACAGCGTCGGGACTTCGTCGATCTCGTATCAGGACTGCGGTATGTTTTCGATATTTGCCGCGACATCGCCGGAGCAGGTTGAGGAGGTCGTCGATCTGTCTATCGCTGAAATGCGTGCTGTGATCAACGACGGCGTCACAAACGACGAACTCGAACTCGCCAAGCAGCAAGCCGTCGCATCAATATTGCTCAGCCTCGAAGATTCGGCAGCGCGTGCCGCAACGCTTGCCCAATCAGAAATGACCCACGGACGCCAGATATCAGTCGAAGAGACTCTTGCCAAACTCGAAGCCGTCACTACCGACGAAATTCAATCCATCGCACGCGAATTTTTCAAGACTGAAAACATTGCATTCGCGGCGCTCGGCGACCTGAAACGATTGACTGTCGACCGAAAAAAACTAAGAATTGCGTAGTATCGATATGAATCTGAAACGTTTATTTTTATATACACTCATCGCGTCGGTTGTATTTAGCGCACTAATGGGAATCGGTGTGATCTTGCTAGGTAATTTCGGCGAGCTTGAGGTTGGTGTGCTGATGACGACGCTTACAATAACCGTCACGAGCATCGCCGGCCTGGCGTGCGGAGCATATTACGAATCAGGACGCGGACGAACTTTACCTACGGTCGGCATCACTCTCTCGGTGTCGGCGGCGTTGATGGTGATGCTCATCATATGGAACGTCCTCGATGATAACAGCACTTACATAAAAGCGACCCTGACGGTCGCGATGTTGGCAGTTTCGGCGTCTCATCTGTCGCTGCTCTCGATGGCACGGCTCGACAACAGATTTGCTTGGTCAAGGTTCGCGGCGTTTGTATTTATCGGCTTGCTCGACACTATTTTGCTGTATATTTTGTGGTTTGAGCCGACGTCTTCGGGCAACGCTATCGCACGCATTATCGGCGTACTGTCGATATTGATAGCGGCGATCACCGTCATTACACCGGTCTTTCACAAGCTAAGCTCCGGCGAACTAACGACCGGTAAGATCGATGCTGAGATCGAGCAATTAAGGGCGAGGATCGAGGAACTGGAAACAAAACGCGCCCGGCTTACACACAGCGACGGCGAGTAAGCCGGGCGACGAGACATCAGTTTTTTGATAAATACTCTGAACCGGCTGCTTCGCGTGCCAAACCATTAGAACCTGTCGTCTTAGCGTCGATCTTAGTGCTAAGACTTTCAAATCCTTTCAGTCCTGTAACAATCAATTCCTGGCCTATCACTTTGCCAAAATATTCGCCGTCAGCCGCGGCCGCATACTTGGGAATTCGAATTATTACTGCAAAGGGCTTTCCATTTGCGAGCCGCCATTCGAGCTTTAATTGCTCCCACTTAAAGTCAAGATT
>JAYVOS010000266.1:0-1650 GCA_043757775.1 Chloracidobacterium sp.
CTAAAAATTGCTTTCTGGGAAAGCGTCTCTTTGATTAAAACATTTACAATTTCGTTGCTAAGAATCTTGCTCAAGTTGCCCGATAGCAAGATCGTGAAACCGACGGCGGACGGAGTTTATATTCTCAAACGGCAACATCCGATTGTGTGTGCGATTCGTAAGCAAAATAAACACGCGTTCCTTGACCGGATCGATCCACAGGCTTGTGCCCGTAAACCCAAGATGCCCAAAGCTTTGAGACGACATCATTGTCCCCGCGGTCGATTCTGGCGTGGATGCTAATTGGAACGCAAACGAACGATGCTCATTCAGCCCTTCGGTAAAATTCGTCCTAAAAAGCTCACAAGTCACGGGCTTTAAGAGTGTCGTATAATTGGGCAAAAACTGCTGTGCGATCTTGAATATCTCTTCAGCGGTCGAAAACAGCCCTGCATGCCCTGCTACACCGTTCATAAAATAGGCGTTATTGTCGTGAACGTCGCCACAGATGATCGAATTGCGAAACGCGGATGGCGGAATGCGGATTTCCGGATACATTTCACGACATGTTTGTTCCTCAAACCCATTTCCATTCTCACTCGCGGCGATACGCTTTCGCATCTCCTCCGGCGGAGCAAAAAAAGTGTCCTTCAAACCGAGCGGTTCGAACATCATCTTTGCGGCAGCTTGATCCAGGCACATTCCAGTAAAACGCTCGATAAGCGTGCCGAGCGCCAGAAAATTTAAATCGCTGTAAGTAACTGCTTCCTGTTCGTAATTTAACAGCGTCCTCCCGATCTCTGCAATGACCTCCGCTGGATCGGACACGAATAAATAAAATGGTTTCCACCCCGGCAAATGCGATGTGTGCGACAAAAGGTCCCCAACCTTTATCATCCGCTTTTCCTCGGCATCAAACTCCTTAAGGTAAATACTGACGCGGGCATCAATCTGAAATTTGTTGCTTTCAATCATTTTCGCACACAGCAAACCCGTCACCATCACCTTAGACAAACTCGCCAGATCGTAGATCGTATCGAGGCGTGCCGGTATCGTTTCAGGTTCGACGACCGCATACCCGAGAGCGTCCTGCATCACGATCTCGCCTTTTTCCGCGACGAGATAGACGGCAGAGGGGAAATCGCGGGCGTCGATACGTTCTTGTAAAAATTGTGAGATGGATTCGTTCATCAATTGCTCAAGTCACATTCTAAATTCTTTTTAGATTTATTGACATAAAACTACTGCGGAAATAAACTAAACCTCTAAATTTTAACAAGAGGTAATAATTATGAGCAAAGCAGAATCAGCAGACTTGATCTTAAAACTTTACGACCTGCGCCGCGAAGACAAAATGCGTGAGGCACGCAACTGGATATTTGGGTTCAACCCGACGAGTGCTGACGAATATTTCGGCACGATGATGAACCAAGAGGTTGGTCCGTATCTGCGAATGGTCACGTCATATTGGGACATGGCCGCTGCGATGGTAAATCAAGGGGCGATCGACGCAGACCTGTTCAATGCAACCGCGGGCGAGCATTATATGGTCTTTGCTAAAATTCAACCCTTTTTGGCCCAATTGCGTGAGAACATGCAGAACCCAGAAATGTTCAAAAATCTGGAGCAAGTTATCATGGACGCCCCCAATGGAGCCGAAAGGCTTGCCAA
>JAYVOS010000267.1:0-1642 GCA_043757775.1 Chloracidobacterium sp.
ACAAAAGGGCAGCATGGCAAAGGCAGGCTGATTGTGAGCCGAATGGACGCAAAGTCCTTATTCTATCGAGGGTTTTGGCGTTGACTAGGTGTTTTGGTAAGTGTTATTATTGGAAGGTTAGATTCCCGCTAAGTTGCTTCATAGCAACGGGCGGAACTTTTAAGATCTGATAGCGTTAAAATTGTTAATGAAAATAAGCATTTATAAATCTCTAAGATTTACAGCATTTATACTTTTAGTATTCATCTCGGCTTCGATGGCTCAGGTTACGAGTTCGCAATCGGGTAACGGGACGAGTACCGCTGAAGTAGCCGCTGCCCAGACTGCGGTCAATAAAGTTTTGTATGACGCAGAAACTTCATTCAAAGAAGGTTTGCAAGCATATACATCCAATAATCGTGCGGCAGCAGGCGAGAAATTTAACAAATCGGTAGAGGTTTTTCTATATTCCACGCTGAATATTCAGAAAGACGCAAAACTTCAGGGCTGTTACAACCAATTGATCGAGACAATTTATCGCATCGAATTCCCATCCGATACACAACTTCCGCAGGTCAGAAACCTTGCACAGACCTGCACGTGGACAAATATCGATACTGTTTTAGCTGATAGTGCAACCGGCATGGTGCGATCAACAATAGTCAAACCTGCTATTCCCGGAACGAACACAACAGCAGTGGCCGGTTCGACAGGCGGCCCGAGTGCCGGATTTAACTCACAAGGATTTGAGCCGTCACCGCTTGATGAGCTTGCAAAACTCGAACTTACGCCAGACGAGCAACAGATCGACAACAATCCGATCGCTCAACAGCAATATCAATATATCCAGACTGCGGTCGCTAATAAATCACTCGGGTTTTCATTCCAGGTTCACCCGATGATCCAGCAGTTTATCAACTACTATCGCGGACGCGGACGCACGACGATGGAAGTCGGACTTTACCGCTCAGGTATGTTTATGCGTATGGCCCGCCGCATCTTTAAGGAAGAAGGTGTGCCGGAGAACGTCGCTTGGCTCGGACAGATCGAGAGTGCTTGGAAACCGAGTGCATATTCGTCGGCAGCCGCTTCGGGATTGTGGCAGTTTATCCCTGGAACGGGCGAGCGATTTGGTTTGAGCCGCAACGCATACGTTGACGAACGCAATAGTTTTGAAGAGGCAACACGAGCGTCGGCACGTTATCTGAAGTTTTTGGCTAACCGCTACGGCGGCAACTGGGAGCTTGGGATTGCTGCATATAACTGCGGCGAAGGAAACGTTGACCGTGCGATCCGTCGGGCAGGCGTCTCGAATTTCTGGATAGCATATCCGTACCTGCCTCAGGAAACACGTAATTACGTTCCGAATATTCTCGCAACGATCCTGATCGCAAACAATCCTAATCAGTATGGTTTTGGTCACATCAGGCCGGCTGCTCCGCTAGTCTATGACCGTGTCCGCATTCCGGGTTCGACCAATCTAAGCCTGATCGCACAGTCGTCCGATACGACGGTTCAGTATTTGCGTTACCTGAATCCGCATCTTCGCGGCAACGTAACGCCGCCGGTGCCCTATATCATCAATGTTCCTGCCGGTAAGGCTAACGAGGTTGTTGCTGTATTTCGCCGCATCCCGGCATCGAAGGTCAATAACACCAATCTC
>JAYVOS010000268.1:0-5936 GCA_043757775.1 Chloracidobacterium sp.
CCCAGCTTGCTTCCGACACAAAGACCAATCCGATCGTGTTTGAGTCTATCGGTGCATATTATTATGACGATGTAAAAAGGTTGGCAGGTGAGGTAGATGCTTTAGCAAAGACACAACTCGATACCGACACACCCGACATTGCCAAGCAGAAAATTGACGCTATCAAAGCTAAGGTTGCTATGGTCAACGGCACTGCCGAAGCAGCTATCGATGCTTATGCCCGTGCAAACAGTCTTGCAAAAGCTGATCCTAAAAAATGGCCAAAGGCCTATGCTGACGGTCTCTATAAAAAGGTCCAAGAACTTTACGACGTGCGTTTCGGCAAACCCGAAGGTGTTGACGCATTTGCAGCAACATCGATCGCAAAACCGTTCCGCGACCCTTCACTTCCGGTTACCCCGGTCAGTGATCCGGAACCTGTGAAACCGGTTGCGACAGCTACCACGCCGGCAACTACACCCGGAACAGGTCCAGTGAAACCTGGAACGACCACTGTCAAGCCGCCTATGACGACCCCGGCAAAACCACCGGTAACGGCACCGACTAAGACACCGGCTAAGCCGAAAGCGGTTGTAAGGAAACCGGTAACAAAGAAAAAGAGCGTCTAAAACGCGACGAATGATCTAAAAATTAGTCGGACGAGGTGTAAAAACCGCGTCCGACTTTCTTTTTGCCGCCAATCTCCTTAAAATTAGGCGTTGATGACGCCCAAACTCGCAAAACTCGAAAATCTCATCGGCCATCGCTTTACCGATGGCGATCTGCTCCAGCGGGCGGTCACGCACAGGTCTTGGGCGTATGAAAATCTGCCGGGTTTATCTGATGAAAAGATACGCGACGCCGAAAACGAATCGATGGAGTTTGTCGGTGATTCGGTGCTGGGGCTCGTAATTGCTGAAAAGCTTTATCAAAATAACCCGCATATCAGCGAGGGCGACCTGACGCTGATGAAGCATCACCTCGTAAGTACCGTGACGCTTGCACGCATCGCGGAGCGGCTCCAGTTGGGCGAGTTTGTCAGGGTCGGACGCGGCGAGGAGAAAACAGGCGGCCGCAAAAAACAGGCCTTGCTTGCGAATACGCTTGAGGCAGTTATTGCTGCCGTGTTTCTGGACGCAGGCTACATTGCTGCACGAGTTTTCCTCGGGCGTATTTTTGCCGAGGAGATCAGAACTGCGACGCCAAAAAATTCTATTGATTACAAAACGCTTTTGCAGGAATTACTCCAGTCCGAAAAGATGACTGCGCCGAGCTATAGTGTCGTCAAAACAGATGGGCCGCCCCACGACCGGACGTTTTCCGTAGAGGCCGTTTGGCAGACGGGGAAGTCGTTGGGCACTGGAAATTCGATAAAATCCGCTGAAATGATGGCCGCCGCAGATGCGTTGAATACTTTAAATCCGCAAAACGAAGATGCGGCGAAACGTGCAAAGCAAAATTGACGTATTATTTATTTATGAGTGACGAAACCAAAGAGACTCCGGCCGCAGACGTGCCGAAACCGACAGGCCCGCCAAAATCGACAGCACGCGAATATTTCGAATCGTTTGTCGTGACATTGGTGATGGCAATTTTCGGGATGACATTCATCCTGCAGGCGGTGACCGTGCCTACCGGCTCGATGCAAAACACAATACTCGTCGGCGATTATCTGCTGGTCAATAAGTTTATCTTCACTCCCGGCGGCGGCTCGCTGCCGTTTTTGCCCCAGCGTGAGATCGAACGCGGTGACATTATCGTGTTTAAGTATCCGGGCAACAAACTCCATCCGGAAAACGACAGCTCGCGCGGCATCATCCCGTATCAGATAAATTATGTGAAACGCGTCATCGGATTGCCCGGTGAAAAGATCGAGTTTCGCGACAATCAGGTCTATATTAACGACCAGCTTTTGCCGGAGCATCGTATGATGGGTGATGCACCGGACAGCCAATCGGCTCTTACGGTATCCGAATTTGAGGATCGTAAGCCGGAGGATAAATACAACGTCTATTACTCAAAACAGACGATCGATGCCATCAAAGCGGGGCAGCATTTGTCGCGTCGGGGTTATGAATTTGGCGTCGCGGGTAAGACGATGATCGTGCCGGAAAATAGCTTTTTCGTTATGGGGGACAGCCGCGACAATAGCGAAGACAGCCGCTATTGGGGCTTTGTTCCGCGTGGGCTGATCATCGGGCGGGCAATGTTTGTTTACTGGTCATGCGACCGCGGAGCCTCAAACGGTGATTTTTTCGGCTGCCTGACCCATCCGCGTCTCAACCGCATCGGGCACATGGTGAAGTGAGATTTTTTCAGCTCTTATGAATTGCCTCCACCTTTAGGTGGAGGATAAATGCACAATAATAATACAGGGCTTTAGCCCAACGAGAGGTTGGGCTAAAGCCCATAGTTTATTCATGAATATAATCCACTAGCTAAAGCTAGTGGCAATTTATCTTTTTGAAAAGGTTAAAACTTTGTGGACATAAATTTTAATCAAGAAGTGTCAGATGCCTTGAGCGACAAAAAGCCGATCGTCGCGCTCGAATCGACGGTCATCGCTCACGGTCTGCCGTATCCCGAAAATCTCGAAACTGCGATGAAATGCGAGACTGCCGTTCGTGAGGGAGGAGCGGTTCCGGCGACGGTAGCGGTTTTTGGCGGCGAGTTTTGCGTTGGCCTGGATCAAGACCAGATCGAGCAGCTCGCGACCCGCAAAGACATCCGTAAGATCTCACGCCGCGATCTTTCGATAGCCGTCGCCAACAAACTCGACTGTGCGACGACGGTCGCTACCACAACATTTATCGCACATCTTGCGGGGATCAAAGTATTCGCGACCGGCGGCATTGGCGGAGTTCATCGCGGGTTTGCATGCGACATTTCGGCCGATCTGCCCGAACTCGCACAGACGCCGATCACGGTCGTGTGCTCCGGTGCCAAGATCGTCCTCGACTTGCCCGCAACCCGCGAATGGCTCGAAACCCACGGTATCACCGTCCTAGGTTGGCAATGTGACGAGCTTCCTGCGTTTTATTCACGCTCGAGTGGATTGGATGTAGATGAGAGAGTTGAGACCGGTGGGGAAGTCGCAAAGATCGCCGCCGCTCGCAATGCATTGGGATTGAAAAACTCGCTCCTCGTCACAGTTCCGGTTCCCGCAGAATTTGAAATTTCCCGTGACAAACTCGAATCGATCCTTGCTGAGGCTCTCGTCCAAGCCGATGCTGAAAATATCAGCGGCAAGCTCATAACACCATTTCTATTGTCCCAGATGTCTGCTCGTAGCGACGGCAAAACACTTGCGGCCAATATAGCCCTTTTAGAAAACAACGCCCGCGTCGCTGCTGAGATCGCCCGGAGTATGGAAAACAAGTGAATAGATGTTCACAGCGTTCATTGCGTTCACGATGTTCATATGTTCACGCTTGAACATGAACACTGATATTACTTTGCGGCCGGATTTGCCATCTTAATTTTTAGCGAATCAAGCCTTTTTTGTGCCTCAACCGCCACAGTCGAACCGGGGGATTTTGCGACGATCTCTTTCCAACTCGCACCGTCGTAATGAAACTGTTTTGCCGTTGAATTAAACAAAAATAAAATGCCGAGCTTCCGGTATCTGTCCAAACTCACAAAATTTAGATAATAACTGTGCAGCGGTGCCGCCGATGCGGCCATTTCCTTACGGCTCAGGCGGCTATTTGCACTTTTTGTGAGCGTTGCGGCGGTCTCTTCACAAAGGTCACCGAATAGCAGTAATATCGACGGACGGAATTTCGAATCCGGATAAAGTTCGAAGAATTGAGTGGCGATCTCGATCTGGTCGAATCCGTTCGATGCCTGTACAAGTCTTGCAAAACGCTCTTCGTCTGCCGGGCGAAACTTGCCGAAGACTGCATCGGCCTGCACCCAGCCGAAATTCGAGGGCGGTGCCGTCACCTTGTAAAATTTAACGCCGTCCGCCTCGGTTACGGCGAGTATCTGCACTTTGCGGCCCCGATGCATTCGCTGGATCGAATCGGCAAAGAGGCTTGGCGTCACACGCAAAACCGACAAAGTATCGTCGATCACGATAGCCGTCTGTCCGATCTCGCCTAACCTTTTGACTGATGGGTTTTTGGGTTTCGAAGGCGCAAGTGGCCTGTGTTTCTGTGCGGAGACGTTCACCGCAAAAACAAGAAGAACTGCGATTGATATGGATCGAGGGAATTTCATCTAGTCTCCCTAAAGTACAGTTAAATTAAGGACGTTTTGCATCCGCTTGATTTATCCGGTCCTGCATCCCGGCGTGGTGAAAATGGCATATTGCTATCGCCAGAGCATCGGCCGCGTCGTGGGGCGTCGGCACCTCTTTCAGTTTGAGCAATATCTTTACCATCTGCCCGACCTGATTTTTATCGGCGTTACCGTAACCGACGACAGTTTGTTTTATCAATCTCGGGGCGTATTCGGCAATGTCGAGCCCACGCTGCTCGGCAAGCAATAGCATCAGCCCGCGAACTTGTCCGAGCTTTAACGCGACCCCTACATTTACCGCGTAAAACGTATCCTCGACTGACAACACATCCGGCGAATGCTCTGCCATCACCTCAGCGACACCGTTGTAAATATTCAATAAACGTTTGGAAAAAGCTTGCTTCGGACTCGACTTGACCGTGCCAAAAGTGACGAGCTCATATTTCGTACCGCTCCCGTCAACCACGCCCCAACCGAGCGTTTCACTGCCGGGATCAATTCCTAAAACGCGCATTAATTTTCCGTTTCTAACTCTGAGATTAAATCAAGATACTCTAACTTTTTAGTCCGGCGCAAGTGCACGAAAGACTTTTAACGCAAAGTCGCCAAGATGCAAAGAGGCAAAATTAAGAGATGCTTTGCGGCTTTGCTCCTTTGCGTCCCTGCGTTGAAATCTTTTATCATCAGATTTTGCGAATGGACACACAAGCCGCTGCTACAAATGTAATGCGATCCGTGCGGACGCTGCTCTTCGGGGCGATCGACTACGCCGGGCTCTTTCCGCCTGCGGGCCTTTCGATGCCTGAGGCCGTGATAAATTACGCCACCTACCGCAACAGCAACTACGCGTGGATGCTCGGGCGATTTATCGTGACAGCGGCTCGGCTCGACGAGTTTTATGAAAGTGCCCGCGAATTTATCTCGCAGGATGCGGGCGACCCTTGGCGAGTGAGCGTCGTTGTTGGCGAAGATGTCGTCAATACCATTAACCAAGTAAAAGATTTTAACGCCAGAGGCGGCCCCGGCATTATATGCGACACGCTCGAGATCAAGGCTGAGTCGGCAGGCGTGATAGAGAATGCGGCAGCGTCTTTGCCGGACAATGTGGCCGCGTATTTTGAGATAGCCGTTGACGACAAGATGTCAGATCTGATCGCAACGCTTGCCCTTCGCGGCCAGCGTGCCAAGATCCGCACGGGCGGCATTACGCCTGATGCCTTTCCGAAAACGGCGGACATCATTCGTTTTGTCCGGGCGTGCCTCGCGGCAAATGTGCCGTTCAAAGCGACCGCCGGGCTGCATCACCCGATCTGCTGTTTCCGCCCGCTTACATACGCCGAAGATTCGCCCAGCGGCACGATGCACGGCTTTCTAAATCTGTTTCTAATGAGCGGTTTCGCTCTCGAAGGCTATCGCCCGTCCTTGCTCGAAGACGTAATGGAAGAGGAATTCGAGGAGGTCTTTCGCTTCACCGACCAATCGGCGGCATGGCGCGAAGATCACACGCTAACCGTCCACCAGATCGAGCAGCTCCGCGCGAGAGGCATTCAGTCATTCGGCTCATGCTCATTCGACGAACCCGTCGCGGATCTGCAGAAACTGGGCATTTTGTAGCGTAAAAAGTCGTGCGTCGGGCTAAAAAGTTATTCGCCGCCTCAAAGAGTCGTTCGTCAGGCTAAAAAGTCGTTCGTCGGCTCAAAGAGTCGTTCGTCAGG
>JAYVOS010000269.1:0-1631 GCA_043757775.1 Chloracidobacterium sp.
TGAAACTTAAATATGTTTGCCAAAACGTCCTTGGCATTTTCGACACCCTCAGGCGTGTCACCGCGAAGATCGACCCACAAGAGGTTGTTTGCATCGGCCAGCAGTTTAGGCAGTTCGTCACGCGAAAAACCCTCCTCAACCTTGTCCGCATCTTTTCTGTAAAGAAATATTTCCATTGAAATTTGGGGTGATTATCGTAACCAGACATTACGGTTTTACCATTGACAGCCAACAACTGACAACTGCGTCGATGACATATATAAATTCGTTCATCGATGTTCGGTAACCATCTTGGTCAGGCAAGTTAAGTTATAGTAATAATAATATTATGAGCGAACACAATGTAACGCTACGGGTCGAAAATATAACCAAGCGTTTTGGTGATTTTACGGCGGTCGATGATCTGAGTCTTGAGGTTCGGGCCGGACGTA
This sequence comes from Chloracidobacterium sp., assembly GCA_043757775.1. GTDB lineage: Bacteria > Acidobacteriota > Blastocatellia > Pyrinomonadales > Pyrinomonadaceae > OLB17. The sequence continues at coordinate 432 of JAYVOS010000269.1, forward strand.
TTTTCGGCTTTCTCGGGCCGAATGGTGCTGGGAAAACGACGACAATTCGAATGATCGTCGGGATAACGGCGCCGGACGAAGGCAAGATCGAGCTTTTCGGTGAGCGAATGTCCGCGAAATTACAGGACAAGATTGGCTACCTGCCTGAGGAACGCGGTCTTTATAAGAAAATGAAGATCGTCGAGCAGCTGCGTTATTTTGCTGCTCTTAAGGACGTATCCGGAGCCGAGGCAGACAAACGAATAGATCGCTGGCTTGAGCGAATGAACCTCGCCGAGTGGAAAAACAAAAAAACGACTGACCTCTCAAAAGGGATGCAGCAAAAGATCCAGTTCATCTCGACCGTCCTGCACGACCCTGATCTGTTGATACTCGATGAGCCTTTTTCGGGTCTCGATCCTGTCAATGTCGAATTTATGATCGACGTGCTTTCGGAATTTCGGCAGCAACAAAAGACCGTCATTTTCTCGACGCACCTAATGGAAACCGCCGAACGCCTCTGTCACGACATCATTCTGATTAACAAATCGAAAAAGGTGGTCAGCGGCAGTCTCCGCGAGGTTAAGGCAAGTTACGGCAAAAACTGCATCGCATTACGGGCATCCGGCGGTGAAGCGGTTCTCGCCGACAAGTCGTTGGTTACCAAGGTCGAAGATCACGCTGACGAAAAAGAGATCGAGCTCGCCGACGGTGCCGACGCTCAAGTTTTACTCAAAAAACTCATGGAATCAGGTGCGACGATCACGAAATTCGAACAAGTCGAGCCGAGCCTCAACGACATTTTCATCGATCAGGTCGGAGGTGAGAAATGAAAAAATTCTTAGCCGTTGTCCGGCATGAATACAAAAAGATCGTTTATAAATGGACGTTTTTGATCGGGACGCTGTTATTTCCAATCATTGGTGCGTGTTTCGCGATAGTTCCGGCGATCATTTTTTCTATCAAAGGCGAGCCGACCCGGATCGTAATTGTTGATAAGCAAAACAAGATCGCACCGCGTCTGAAAGAGAATCTGTCTGCTGACAAGATCGCTGAAAAGGGTAAACAATCGGCGAAAGAAGCGGCTCGTGACCTGACCAATTCGCAAAACGACAAAATGCGGCAAGGAGCGAAACAGGCGGCCGAGGGCTTTATTTTTGTCGAATATCCTACAGCCGGAAAGCGGCGCGAATTGGTCCGCAGCGAGCTTACCGCAAAGGC